>NZ_JASGBV010000081.1:0-14948 GCF_030053245.1 Stenotrophomonas sp. RS-48 | reverse complement strand
TGCTCGGCCACCAGCTGGCGCAGCCGTCCCACCTGCTCGCGATACAGGCGCCGCATGCGGTGCAGGTGATGTTCGTATCCGCTCCCTTCCAGGTACGCGGCCACGGCATCACCCAGCAGCTGCGGCTCGCCGCCCGTGGACTGGAACTTCAGCAGGGCGATGCGTTCAGCGAAGCGCCCGCCGTCGAGCCAGCCGATGCGATAGTCCGGGGCCAGCGTCTTCGAGAAACCGCCGACCACCATCACCCAGCCGTCGCGGTCAAAGGCCTTCAGCAGCGGCGCAGGTGGCTCGCAGAACTGCAGTTCCGCGTACACGGCATCCTCGATCAGCGGCAGCTGACGCGCGTTGACCAGCTCGGCAAGACGCTGCTTGGCCGCCACCGGCATGGTGCAGCCCAATGGATTGTGCACGGTCGGCATCAGCACCAGCGCGGCCAGCGGTGTGTGCTCCAGCATCGCCTCCAACGCATCGACGTCCAGGCCCTGTTGCGGATGCGTCGGCAGTTCGATGGCCTGCAGGCCCAGGTTGGCCAGCAGCGGATACAGGTTGAAGTACGACGGTGCTTCGATACCCACTGAATCGCCGGGCTGGGTCACCGCACGCAGTGCCAGCTGCAGCGCCTCCATCGCACCGTGGGTCAGCAGCAGGCGATCGCTGTGCGTGTGCAGGCCCATGCGCGGGCCGCGCCGCACGATCTGCGCAAGCAGCCGCGGCGAGCCATTGGGGCGTGCGTAGGTTTCGACCGTCTGCTGGCCGTGGCGCAATACCTGGGCGGTGTGCCGGGCCAGTTGGGCGCCAGGATAGAACTGGCGCCCGCGTGGCCCGGCGAAGGCGAGGTCCATCACCCCGGAACGGCGTTGCGCCTCCAGCACGCGTGCCATCAGCACCTGCTGCAACGGCGCGGTGGGGGCCGACGGGGTATCGCGCAGCGACCGTTGCGGCACTGACAGTCGCGGCGCCACTTCGAAACCTGCCTTTGGCCGCGGAACCACCAGGCCGGCGTCTTCCAGCTGGCGGTAGGCGGCGATCACCGTATTGAGGCTGAGCTGACGCTGTGCTGCCATCTGCCGCAGCGATGGCAGGCGGCTGCCGACCGGCAGGCGCCCTCCCTGGATGGCCTCGGCCAGCTCATCGGACAGCCGCTGGTAGCGAGGAGCGGACGCGCTGCTGCGTTGATCTGTATCCATCGGTTCCGGCCGCATCTGGTGCTGTACCCATGAGGATTCCGAGCCTAGCATGTCCTCGTCGGCAGGGCCTGATCGGTGCCCGCCGATATTTCAAGGGCGCGCGGCTGGATGGCCGCGCGCCCCTTTTTCTTGCATGGGCTGGCGCACCATGCAGTCAACGCATCGGCACCAGCACCGGATCCCGGCGATACAGGGCAGGGAATTGCCTGCCCAGTGCCGCCAGCTTCGGAGCGTCGTAGTAGCGGATGTAGGCCGCCTGCGGATAGTTGCTCATGTAGTTCTGGTGGTAGCTCTCGGCCGGATAGAAGCGCTGGCCGCTCCCCACCTGGGTGACGATGGGCGCGCGATAGCTTCCGGCCTGGCCCAGCTGGGTGATGTAGGCACGGCTGGCCGCCTGCTGGCGGGGATCATCGACGAAGATCGCCGAGCGGTACTGGCTGCCATGGTCCGGGCCTTGCCGGTCGAGCTGGGTCGGGTCATGCACCACCGAGAAGAACACCTGCATCAGCTGGCCGTAGCTCACCTGGCGCGGGTCGTAGTCGACCTTCACCGCCTCGGCGTGGCCGGTGCGTCCGCTGCTGACACGCTCATAGCGCGCATCCGCCGCGCTGCCGCCGACGTAGCCCGAGACTGCGTTGCTCACGCCCTTGACGTGCTGGAACACGCCCTGCACGCCCCAGAAGCAGCCGCCGGCAAACACTACGCTGGCGTGCGTGCCGTCATCGCGGAATGCGGCTTCACCGGTGGGCGCAGGCAACACCTGCACCTGTGCGCTGCGCTCGAGCGGCGCGGCGATGGCACCGTGATCAACCAGCAGTACCCCGGCAATCAATGCGGTAGCGACCAGCCCGGCAATGCCGGCGGCGATCCCCTGTTCGAACGAAATCTTCATCGTGTCCTCCCGGATCAACCGAAGGTGAAGGCGTAGGCCTGGGCGCCGGCATCGAGGAATTCGATCTCGAAGCGGTGTGGCGCGACGGCGCCGCGCTGGCGCACCAACTGGTACAGACGGTGTTCGTCGATCACGCCGCTGCCATCGCTGCCAACGTCGCTGCCGGCGTCGGCCGCGGGCAACGGCCGACCATCCAGCCAGACGCGGAAGCGCACCGGCGTGCCGTCCTGGCGTGGCGCGAGCACCAGATGCAGATCGCGGGCATGGAACTGGAAGGCGATGCGTCCTCCGGGCTGCTGCAGCCGTGCCGCCTCGTCGTCGATGATCCAGCGGCCGGACAGGCCCCACTGGTTCAGCGCCAGCGCGGGTGGCAGCGCGTAGTCGAATGCCGTGTCCGCACGTTGCCCGCCTGGCGAGGCGAACTGCTCGGCGCGCGCATGCCCCAGGTAGGTCTCCGGCGAGCGCAGGTTGCCCATGTCCGCCTGCGCGGCCACGCCCTTCAGGTCCGCTGCGGCCGGATCGGCCGGCGGTGGCAGCCGGGTCTGGCCGGCTTCGGCCAGCAGGCGGCGGATCACCTGCTCCGAACGCGCATAGTTGCCCTCGCCGAACTGATGGCCGCGGATGTTGCCCTGCGCATCGACGAAGTAGTGCGCGGGCCAGTAGCGGTTGTTGAACGCACGCCAGATCGCGTACTGGTTGTCCAGCGCGACGGGATAGTCGACCTTCAACTGCTGCACGGCCTTCATGACGTTGCGCGGGTCGCGTTCGAAGGCGAACTCGGGGGTGTGCACGCCGATCACCACCAGGCCGTGATCGCGGTAGCGCCGCTGCCACTCGTGCACGAACGGCATCGCACGCAGGCAGTTGATGCAGGAATAGGTCCAGAAGTCGATCAGAACCACCTTGCCGCGCAGCTGGGTGGCGTCCAGCGGTGGGCTGTTGAGCCAGCCGGTGGCGCCGTCCAGGGCGGGCAGCGTGCCTTCCACCGGCAGCGGTGCCTCGCTGCCTGCAGTGGCCGGGCCCATCATCATCATCGGCGGAGCAGAAGGCTGCGCGCCGGGTACCGCATCGAGCAGGCCCTGCTCGATACGCGCGGTGCTGACGGTGGACAGCCGGGTCAGCAGGCCGGTGTCCCAGCCCAGGGCAATGGCCACGACCGCCAGCAGCGCAGCGACGCCGAGCACGCGGCGGAGCAGATTGCCCAGCCCCAGCCGTGCCTGCAGGGCGCGGAACACCCGGCCGCCGATCCAGACCGCCAATGCCAGCGCGGTGACCGCACCCAGCGCGTAGGCAAGCAGCAGCGTACTGGTGCTGGCGCTGGCGCCATGCAGCGCAGCCCCGGTCAGTACCAGGCCAAGGATCGGGCCCGCGCACGGGGCCCACAGCAGGCCGGTGGCGATGCCGATCAGCAGCGACGTCCAGGCACCGCCGCGCCCGGCGGCATCGGCAGCGTCCGCGCGTGCGCTCAACCGCGCGCCGACACGCTGCAACGGCGCCAGCAGATGGTCTGCCAGTGCGGGCCACAGCAACGCCACCGCGAACAGCGCCATCAGCAGCAGGGCGATCCAGCGACCGATCTGGTTGGCCTGCGCCACCCACTGGCTGCCGACCGCCGCCAGGCTGGCGACGAGGGTGAAGGTCAGCGCCATGCCCAGCAGCAGCGGCAGGGTGCTGCGCAGGAACGGGCGGTCAGCACGCGCGAATACGAACGGCAGCACCGGCAGGATGCAGGGGCTGAGCAGGGTCAGCACACCGCCAAGATAGGCAAGCAGCAACAGCAGCATCATCGGGCTCCAGAAGCAGGGGACGATCCCACCGGCACGCGCCAGCCCGCATCGCTGTCATGCGCGGCAGGTCCGGGCTGGAAGGCCAGCGCCGCGCCGTTCATGCAGTAGCGCAGGCCGGTAGGGCGTGGGCCGTCGTTGAAGACATGGCCCAGATGGCCGCCGCAGCGGCGGCAATGCACTTCCACCCGCAGCATGCCAAAGGTGACGTCGCGGTCCTCACCGATAGCGTTGTGCAACGGTGCCCAGAAGCTGGGCCAGCCAGTATCGCTCTCGAACTTGGTGGACGAAGAGAACAGCGGCAGCGCACAGCCGGCACAGGTGAACGTGCCTTGCCGGTGTTCCTTGTTGAGCGGGCTGCTCCAAGGGCGTTCGGTCGCCTGCTGGCGCAGCACTGCGTACTGGGCCGGGGTCAGCCGCTGGCGCCAGTCAGCATCACTGCGCATGATCTCGAACTGTCGCGCAGGGCGCGTTTCTGCTGCCGCTGGCGCGGCGCGGCTGCAGGCCCCGAGACCGAGCAGGCCGGCGGTGGTGGCGATACCGCCCAGACCCAGCAGATGGCGGCGGGTGAGGGGCATGGCGGACTCCGGGAAGGGGCGACGGGGCCATGCTGCGCCTGCCCTGGTCAACGAATCCTCACGCAGGATTCAATTTTTCGTGAGGTATCGGCGGCGATCCCGCGCCACAATGCGCTCAGCCTCCCCCCTGGCCCGAGCTGCCGATGTCCCCGAAACGTGTCCTGATCGTTGAAGACGATGCCCACATCGCCGACCTGCTGCGCATGCACCTGGGCGATGAGGGGTATGAGGTCGCCCACGCCGACAGCGGTGATGGCGGGCTGCGCCTGCTCGAACAGGAAGGCCCGTGGGACGCGCTGGTGCTGGACGTGATGCTGCCCGGTGTCGATGGCCTGCAGGTCTGCCAGCGCGCACGGGCGATGGCGCGCTATGTCCCGATCATCATCATCAGTGCACGCGGCAGCGAAACCCAGCGTATCGTCGGCCTGGAACTCGGCGCCGACGATTATCTGGCCAAGCCATTCTCCATGCCGGAGCTGGTCGCGCGCGTGCGTGCCCTGCTGCGTCGCGCCGAGGCCATGGCGCAGAACGCGCGCATCGATGCCGGTGCCATCGAGCTGGGAGGACTGCAGCTGGACCCGGTCGCGCGTACTGCCGACGTGGATGGCAGGCCGCTGGAACTGACGCCGCGCGAGTTCGACCTGCTGCTGTTCTTCGCGCGCCATCCCGGCCAGGTGTTCGCGCGGATGGAACTGCTCAACCAGGTCTGGGGCTACCAGCACGATGGCTATGAGCATACGGTCAATACCCATATCAACCGCCTGCGCAGCAAGATCGAAACGGATCCGGCCAACCCGCGGCGGTTGCTGACGGTCTGGGGCCGGGGCTACAAGCTGGTGGACCCGGCCGGGGCGGCGGCATGATCCGGCCGAACCTGTGGCAGAAGCTGGCCGCGGTGATCGCGGCGCTGATGCTGATGTGCTGCATGGCGCTGCTGGCGTTGCAGATGCGCTCGAACACACGGCACGAGCAGGAAGTCGTGCAGCGGCTGTCGCTGGGGCTGGCCGAGCACATCGCGCAGCGCAGTGAGCTGATGGATACCAGCGGCATGCGCGATGCGGCGGTGCGTGCGCTGTTCGGGCAACTGATGGCGGTCAACCCCAGCGTCGAGGTGTACCTGCTGGACGACCAGGGCCGCATTCTCGGCCACGACGCACCCAGCGGGCACCTGATGCGCAACCGCGTGGACGTGGCACCGCTGCGCCGGCTGCTGGCGGGCGCGCCGCTGCCCATCCTGGGCGACGATCCGCGCAGTAGCGAGGGTCGCAAGGTGTTCAGCGTGGCGCCGCTGGTGGTGCAGGGGCGGCAGGCCGGCTACGTCTACGTGGTGCTGGTGGGCGAGCACCGGCAGATGCTCGCCGACGACCTCGCCGCCAGCAACCAGTGGAACACGACCTTGTGGTCGGTGATGCTGGTGGGCAGCCTGGGCCTGCTGGCCGGGCTGGTGGCGTTCTACTGGGTGACCCGGCCGCTGCGCCGCCTGACACGTCGCATCCAGGCATTCGACATCGATGCGCCGACGCCGCTGCCGCCGCCCGGCCCGCTGCGGCCGGGCGAGCGCGATGAACTGGTCATCCTCGAACATGCGCATGCGCAGATGGCGCAGCGGCTGGGGGAGCAGTGGCAGCAGCTGCGCCAGCAGGACCTGCAGCGGCGCGAGCTGGTGGCCAACATTTCGCATGATCTGCGCACGCCGCTGTCTTCACTGCATGGCTACCTTGAGACGATGGCGTTGAAGGACGCGACGCTGTCGCCGGAGGAGCGCCGGCGCTATCTCGGCATTGCCCTGGCGCAGAGTGCGAAGGTCGGGCGATTGGCGCGCGCGCTGTTCGAGTTGGCACGCCTGGAACACGGCGAGGTGCGGCTGGAGTGGGAGGTGTTCGCGCTGCCCGAGCTGCTGCAGGACGTGCTGCAGAAGTTCGAGCTGGCGGCGCAGGCGCGCGGCCAGCAGTTGCACGCGGATTTCCCGCAGGGGTTGCCGCTGGTACGTGCGGACCTGGGTCTGGTGGAGCGGGTGCTGACCAACCTGCTCGACAACGCCCTGCGCCATGCGCCGGAGGGAGGGCGGATCGAGGTGCGGCTGCGCGCGGTGGCTGACAGCGTGGAGGTGATCGTCTCTGATGACGGTCCCGGCGTTGCTGCTGCGGTGCGTGCGCAGCTGTTCCAGGCGCCTGCTGCGTTGGGGGCGCGACGGGGCGAGAACGGTGGCCTGGGGCTGCTGATCGTGCAGCGTATCGTGCAGCTGCATGGCCGCAGCATCGCGCTGCGCGACAGTGAGGCAGGGGCGACGTTCGTGTTCGAGCTGCCGCGGGCGGAGTCGGCGGCGGTGGCCTAGGCGCAGCTGGTTTCCGGGTGGCGGTGTTTGCCCCTTCGCGCAGGTATGTGCGTTTTTCCGTGTGGCGCCGGGTGGATGCCCTTGCGTGCGAATGTCCCCCGGCGCCGGCCGGTGTAAGGGCATCCAACCGGCGTTGAGGGGTTATCGGCACGCAGCGGTGTGCGGATGACGGCACCGTGCTGGTGGGCAGGTGGGACACGTCCGGGTGTGGTATCCGCACTGGCATGGGATCGCTCGGTTGAGGCTGCCTGTGCGTGTGTTCGTTTTTCCTGTGGCGCCGGGCGGATGCCCTTGCGTGCGAATGTCCCCCGGCGCCGGCCGGTGGCCGTCACCTCCTCCTTTACTTCGCACGCAAGGGCATCCGCCCGGCGTGCAGGGGTTATCGGTGCGCAGAGGTGCGAAAATGCGCCGGGGACATTTGCCCACATGCTGCGGGCCGACGCGAGGCCTTTGCGCTCGCGATCTGCTCGGGCGAAGACGCGCATCTGCACGCAGGCGAGGAATAAAAAAAGACCCGGCAGAGGGAGGGATCTGCCGGGTCCGGATTGCATGGGGGGAGGGACCCATGCAATGAGCGAAAGCGTCGCGTCAGGGCGTGTGGCCGGTCGCGTCCGCTGTTGATTCGTTGTAGCCCTGCACCAGCTCGGACCAGGAGCGTCCAGCCAGCAGGCCAAGACCGACCACGTCCTGTTGGGCCTGCCCAAACCGCTGCAGGTTGTCCTGCCACAGCTGAGCGCCCTGCGACAGCAATCCGGCCGGATCTTCGCTTCGTGCCAGCTCGCCGAGCCAGCCACCGGTCGCGGTCAGGTTGCGTTCCAGTGCCTTCAGCTGCACGCCGAACATGCTTTCAGCGTTCTCCAGCGCCAACCGGTTCGCGCGCGTTGCGGCGGCGGCCAGCTGGCGGGTGGCATCACTGAAGCGATCGCTGAAGGCGGCGGTCATGGGCGTCAGGAAAGGACTTGATGCATTGCAGCATACGCCGATGATGCCGCATTGCAACAAAAATCATAAAGGCGCCCAAGGCGCCTTTAGAAATCTTTAGATATCAATGGGTTGTTCAGGTGCCGGGGCCCCGGTACCGGCAGCCGGAGGTGCAGGTCTCGTGGACCGTGATCTCGCTCAGCGCCGGCAGCGCGGGCTTGAGTTCGTTCCATATCCACACCGCCAGGTTCTCGCTGGTCGGGTTTTCCAGGCCGGGGATGTCATTGAGGTAGTGGTGGTCCAGGCGTTCGTAGATCGGCTGGAAGGCCGCCTTCACGTCCCCGAAATCCATGATCCAGCCGGTCTGCGCGCCGGGTTCGCCCTCGACCTTCAGTTCCACCCGGAAGGAGTGGCCATGCAGGCGCGCGCACTTGTGCCCCGGCGGTACGTTCGGGAGGCGGTGGGCCGCCTCAAGCATGAAGACTTTGAAGATTTCCATGAGCGGATTGTACGCCGCTGCTGTCGCATCCGACCGGGATCGCGCCGGCCCCGAAGCGGAGTGACTATTTCCATCCGGATGAAGAGATGTTAGCTTCTCTTATATCCGTATGAAGAGATGTTATTGGTCGGACCCCGGCCAGTCATGGATTACTGCGGAACTTCGTCGCCCTACCACCACCCCACACATCGTCATGCCCCAGCACACCCTGCTCGTGGCGGCCCTGGCCGCCGCTCTGGCCGCGCCATTGTCCGCCGCCGCCGAAACCACCGCTGCCGCCAGTGGCGAAGCCAGTACCCTGGCCGCCGTCCGCGTCACCGGTTCCAACATCAAGCGCGCCGATACCGAGGCGTCCAATCCGGTGCAGGTAATCGGCCGCCAGCAGCTGGAACAGACCGGCAAGGCCACCGTCGCCGATGTGCTGCGCTCGATCTCCGCCAACACCGGCAATGCCAACAACGAGACCACCAACAACGGCTGGGCCTCCGGCTCGGCCAGCATCGGCCTGCGCGGCCTGTCACCGAAGAACACGCTGGTGCTGCTCAACGGCCGTCGCGTGGCGAACTACGGCTTCCCGGCCGGTGGCCTGTCCGATACCTTCGTCGACCTCAATGCCCTGCCGCTGGTTGCGGTCGAGCGCATCGAAGTGCTCAAGGATGGTGCTTCGGCCGTGTATGGCTCCGATGCCGTGGCCGGCGTGGTCAACATCATCACCCGCCAGAACTTCGAAGGTGCCGAGATCGGTGGCAGCTTCGGAGGCGCCGACCAAGGGGGCCTGCGCGAGCACAACCTGAAGTTCGTGGGTGGCCTCGGTGATCTGGACAGCGATGGCTACAACATCCTGTTCAGTCTGCAGGGCTACAACCGCGACCGCCTGGATCAGGACGAGCGCGATCTGACCAAGAGCGGCATCTACACCGACCTGCCGGGCGGGCGCTGGAACGGCTGGTCAGCCAAGGGTGCGCGCTATCTGATCAATGGCGTGTCGGTGCCGATGCTCGACGCCAGCGGCAACTGCCCCACCGGGACCACGCGCGTCGCGAGCGCTCCGATCGACGGCCTGGCTGGCGACACCTGCGGCTTCAACCAGGCGCCGTACACCACGCTGATTCCATCCACGAAGCGCTACCAGGCCTATGCCAACGGCACCTTCCGCCTGGGCGACAACGTCGAAGCGTTCGGTGAAGTGCTGTACAGCCAGATCAAGAGCGCGGCCTGGTTCGGCAGCAGCCCGTTCTTCACGCTGGAAAGCGGCCGCTTCGCCCTGAATGCCGAGACCGGCCTGGCCGAGCCGGTGTCGTCGCAGCTGCCGGCGGGCAATCCGTACAATCCCTACGGGCGTGCCGTGCCGATCGAGTACACGTTCTTCGATCTCGGCGGCACCATCAAGACCAACCGCTCCACCGCTTATCGCGGCGTGTTCGGCCTGCGCGGCACCACCGCCAACTGGGACTGGGAAGTGGCGGCGTTCGGCGCGCGCAGCAGCGAGCGTGAGACCGTCTCGGGCGGCTTCGCCAACCGCTGGGCGCTGGCCGATGCGCTGGCCAGCGGCAGCTACAATCTGCTCGACCCGGCGGCCACCCCGCAGTCGGTGCGTGATGCGATCAACATCGCCACGCTGCGTCCGGCCGAATCGAAGCTGCAGGGTGTCGATGCAAAGATCTCGGGCAGCCTGGGCCGCACCTGGGCCGGTGACATCGGCTTTGCCGCTGGCGCCGAGTGGCGCCGCGAGAAGCTCGATTCGAACAACCCCTGGCAGATCGATGCCGGCCTGCAGGTGCGCCCGGCCATCGCCGAGGTGCACGGCGAGCGCCAGGTCAGCGCTGCGTACGCGGAAGTGAACGTGCCGCTGGCCTCGACCCTGGAACTGTCCGCCGCTGCGCGTGCCGATCACTACGATGACTTCGGCGATGCGTTCTCGCCGAAGCTCGGACTGCGCTGGCAACCTCTGGACTTCCTGCTGGTGCGCGCGTCGGCCTCGAAGGGCTTCCGTGCGCCCTCGCTGTCGGAGAACTCCAACAGCACCAGCATCTCCTACGGCAGCGTGGTCGATCCGCGCGACCCGGATGTGCCGGGCTCGCGGCAGAGCCCGACGTTCTTCACCGTGGGCAACAGTGACCTGAAGCCGGAGCGCACCAGGAGCGTGAACTTCGGCGTGGTGCTGTCACCGTGGGCGAACACCAATCTGAGTGTCGACTACTACCGTATCCAGCTCGACAACCTGGTCGGCACCAACAACACGCAGACGCTGATCAACGACAACGTTGCCGGTGCCGTGCAGCGCGATGAGCGCGGCAAGCTGCAGGCCGTCTACAACCGCTACCAGAACCTGAGCGAGCTGAAGACATCGGGCATCGACGTGGAACTGCGCCAGCGCATTCCGACGGCGCGCCTGGGAGATTTCACCCTGTCTTCGGCCTACACCCACGTCCGTGACTACCGCCGTCCGACCGTGGTCGGTGGGCCCCTGGTCGACTACGCCGGCAGCAACCTCGGCGCCACCCTGCCCAAGGACAAGGCCACCACCACGCTGGACTGGAAGTACGGCGACTTCAACGCGGCGGTGACCTGGTACTACACCAGCAGCTATCGGCAGGAAGCCAGTACCGCCGCCAAGGCCGTGCAGCAGCGTGTCGGCAGCTACAGCCAGTACGACCTGTACCTGGGGTACACCGGCATCGACAGCCTGACCCTGTACGCCAAGGTGCAGAACCTGGGTGACAAGACGCCGCCCTACGATGCGTCGTTCCCGGGCATCCGTGCGCCGTATGACTTCACCCAGTACGACCTGCGGGGTCGCTACTTCACACTGGGCTTCGACTACCGCTTCTGATCCAACGCCGTGGCCGGTCACCTGCCGTGACCGGCCACGTTGCCCTCTGCCGTCCTGTTTCCGGGGAGTCACCGTGTCCTTCCACCGCCGTGCCGTTCTTCCGTTGCTGATCGCCGCTGCCAGCGCAGTGTTCCCCGCGTTGTCGGCGCAGGCGCAGAGCGCCTATTTCTTCCCGCAGGCCAGCGCGGCCGACGCGTTCGACAGCGCCATTCCCACGCCGGAGCAGTTCCTCGGCTATCCGATCGGCAGCCGCTACACCCGCCACGACCAGTTGGTCGCCTATTTCGAGGAACTGGCCAGGCATTCGGACAGGATCCGCGTCCAGCACATTGGACGCAGCTATGAAGGCCGCCCCCTGCTGATCGCCACCATCACCGCGGCCAGCAACCAGGCGCGGTTGGAGCAGATCCGCCAGCAGCACGCGACCCTGGTCGATCCGGCACAACCGCGCAGCGCAGCCGGTGACAGCCCGGTGGTGGTCTGGCTGGGCTACAGTGTGCACGGCAATGAAACCTCCAGCGGCGAAGCGGCGATGCTCACCGCGTATTACCTGGTGGCCAATCGCAGCAGTGAAACCCAGCAATGGCTGCAGCAGGCGGTGGTGCTGTTCGACCCGGCGCAGAATCCGGACGGACGCGACCGTGCCGCCAACTGGCACAACGCCTGGGCATCGGACCCGGCCTCGGCCGATCCGGCTGACAAGGAGCATGTCGAGCCGTTCCCGCAGGGCCGTACCAACCATTACTTCACCGATCTCAACCGCGACTGGCTGGCGCTGACCCAGCAGGATTCGCGGCCAAAGGTGGCCGCCTTCCACCAGTGGTACCCGAACGTGCAGATCGACTTCCACGAGATGGGCAAGGACAGCACGTACTACTTCGAGCCTTCGCCGAAGAGCATGCACAGCCCGTTGATCCCGGCCGCCTCCTACGAGTTCAACAGGACGCTGGCCACGTACCACGCACAGGCGCTGGACGCACTGGGGTCGCTGTACTACACGGGGGAGAACTTCGACAACTTCTCGCCGGTGTATGGCTCGACCTATCCGGACTTCCATGGCGCGGTCGGTGTCACCGTCGAGCAGGCCAGTTCGCGGGGACGGGTGCAGGAGTCGGTGAACGGGCTGCTGACCTTCCCGTTCACCATCCGCAACCAGGTCGCCACCGGCCTGGGCACGGTGCGCGGTGCGGTGGCCGAGCGCAGTGGCCTGTTCGACCTGCAGAAGACCTTCTTCCAGAGCGCATTGAAGCAGGCCGCGCAGCAGCCGCAGAAGAGCTTCGTGTTCGGCGACGCGCATGATCCGGCGTTGACCCGGCGCCTGCTTGAACTGCTGCTGCTGCACCGGATCGAGGTACGCGCGCTGGACCGGGATGTCACCGTCGAGGGAAAGCGCTTCCAGGCAGGCAGTGCCTACGTGGTGCCCGTGCAGCAGGCGCAGTTCCGCCTGGTGCACTCGATCTTCGCCGAGACGCCGCCGATCAAGGGCGACGTGTTCTATGGCAGCACCAGCTACGCCATCGCGCCGGCCTACGGCGTGGCCTTCGCCGGCAGCCGCAGCCGCATCGACGGCGGTGCACAGGTGAGCGAGCTGCCGCCGCTGCAGGGCGCGGTCGTCGGCGGCCAGGCGGGGTTCGCCTATGCCATCGACTGGCGTGACTACAACGCCAGCCGTGCGTTGGCCGAGCTGCAGGGCAGGGGATTGGCCGCGCGCGCTGCATTCCAGCCGTTCACCGCCGGAACCGCACAGGGCGACGTGGATTTCGCGGCCGGCAGCATCGTCATTCCCGTTGCCGGCCAGCCACTGCAGGGAGCGGCCCTGCTCGACGCGGTGGCCGCGGCGGCACGTGCTTCGGGCGTACAGGTGCATGCGTTGTCGAGTGGCCGCAGCCGCGAGGGCATCGATCTCGGCAGCGATGGCGTGAAGGCACTGCGCAAGCCGGCCGTGGCGCTGGTGATGGGCGAAGGCGTGGCGGCCACCGAGATCGGATCGGCCTGGTTCCTGCTGGACCAGCACCTGCACCTGCCGGCCAGCAAGCTGGATCCGCAGCAGCTGGGCAAGGTTCCGCTGGATCGCTACACCACCCTCGTGTTGTCCGGTGGCACCTACAACAGTGTCGATGCGACTGCCGTGGCCGCACTGAAGCGCTGGGTGCAGGCCGGCGGCTCGCTGGTGACCTATGGCAGCGCGTCGAAGTGGGCGATCGAACAGAAGCTCGCCGATGGCGAGAAGACCGGCAAGGACGAAGAGGCCGGCGACGAAAACCGTCGCGCCTTCGGTGACCAGCGCGATATCGCCGCGATCGAGCGGGTGAGCGGCAACATCCTCAGCGCCGATGTCGATACCAGCCATCCCCTGGCGTTCGGCGTGCCGGGCCGGCAGCTGGCGGTGAACAAGGAAAACAGCGTGACGCTGCAGCCGAGTGCGAATCCGTTCTCGACGGTGGTGCGCATCGACGCGTCACCACGGGTCAACGGTTACCTGTCCGAGCGCAATCGTGCGCGGGTGGCAGGCAGTGCGTGGCTGCTGGTGTCGGCCCAGGGAAAGGGCAACGTGGTGCTGTTCGCCGATGATCCGGCACACCGCAAGTACTGGCATGGCACGGATCGACTGCTGATCAATGCGATCTTCTTCGGGAATCTGGCGAATCCGGCGAAAGCACGCGGGTGAGGCGTCTGGCGCCTTGATTGATGCGCGGGCAACAAAAAAGGGACGGCGCGCCAGCGCCGTCCCCGATGTAAGGCCTCCCGCGCAGCGGGACGCCCTCATTCCTGTCAGTCAGGATCAGCCGGCGCGACCGCCGCCGCCCTGGCCGCGGCCACGACCACCGCCGTTGCCGCCTCCGCCACGACGCTGGCCCTGACCAGCGCCGGCACGCTGCTGGCCGTTGCCACCACCCTCACGACGGCCACCACCGGCCTTCTTCGGGCCGGCGTGGGCATGGCGCGGCGCATCGCCGTGCGGACGTCGCGCGTGGCTCTTGCGCGGGGCGCGCTCGCCGGTGTCGTGCTCGGCCTTACCCGGTGCACTGTTGCCCCAGCGGATCGGCACCTGCAGCTCGAAGCCCGGCACATCGCGGATGTCCATGTCGCGTCCGAGCAGGCGCACGATTGCGCGCAGCAGCTTGACCTCGTCCTGCGCCACCAGCGAGATCGCCTGGCCGGTGGAGCCGTTGCGGCCGGTGCGGCCGATGCGGTGCACGTAATCCTCGGCGACCATCGGCAGGTCGAAGTTGATCACCTTCGGCAGCTCGTTGATGTCGATGCCGCGCGCCGCGATGTCGGTGGCCACCAGCACGGTCACGCGACCGGCCTTGAAGTCACCCAGCGCACGCAGGCGCTGGCCCTGGCTCTTGTTGCCATGGATCGCCGCGGTCTTGATGCCCGACTTCTCCAGGAACGCGGCCAGCTTGTCGCTGCCGTGCTTGGTCCGGGCGAACACCAGGGTCTGCTCACGGCTGTCCTGTGCCAGCAGGTGCAGCAGCAGGTCGCGCTTGCGGCCGGCGTCGACCGGATGCACGCGATGGGTGATGGTCTCGGCCACGGTGTTCTTCGGCGTCACCTGGATCTGTTCCGGGTTGCGCATGAACTCCAGCGCCAGCTGGCGGATGTTGTCCTCGAACGTGGCCGAGAACAGCAGGGTCTGACGGTTCTGCTTGGGCAGCTTGGCCAGGATGCGCTTGATCGACGGCAGGAAGCCCATGTCCAGCATGCGGTCGGCTTCGTCCAGCACCAGCAGTTCGATGCCGGACAGGTCGATGCTGCGACGCTCCAGGTGATCGATCAGGCGGCCCGGGCAGGCCACCAGCAGGTCCACGCCACGGCGCAGGATGTCCAGCTGGTTGCCCATGCCGACGCCGCCGTAGATGCAGGCGCTGGGGATGCGCAGATACTTGCTGTAGCCGCGCAGGCTGTCATGCAC
>NZ_JASGBV010000080.1:0-5682 GCF_030053245.1 Stenotrophomonas sp. RS-48 | reverse complement strand
TCGTGGCGAAGTACCGGAAGAAGTAACGGTAGCTCCGGGCCATGCCCGGCGAGCGCAGCGGGGAAGAGCGAAATGCCGCCGGGCACGGCCCGGCGCTACCGCATGGTCGGAATGCCATGCCGAGGCCCGGTGTTCGTGCCGAAGTACCGGGAGAAGTAACGGTAGCGCCGGGCCATGCCCGGCGAGCGCAGCGGGAAAGCGAAATGCCGCCGGGCACGGCCCGGCGCTATCCGCGGTGACGCTGCTGCGTCACCGCTGCGGCGTGATCACCTGGGTCGGCAACCGTGCCGGCGGCGCCGGGTTCGGCACCCAGATCGCCACGCCTGCGGCGCGCTTCTGCGTGGTCGGAATACCAATGCCGAGACCGCCGCCCACATGCGAACCATAGCTGCCGGCGCCCACGGACATGCCCACCGGCGAGCCGCTGCTGCCCACGCCCATCAGCACTACGCCGTTGGCGCCCAGCGCTGCGGCTTCGCGCTTCAGCCGCGCCACGGCGGCGTCGGTCTGGCCCTGGGTGCCGAAGCCCACCGCAGAGGCGGATTCCAGCTGGGCGATCTCCTGCGAGCCGGCCGGCGGCGTTGAATAGATCTGCACCTGCGCCGGGTCGATCGGCGCCCGCGCGCGGCCCAGCATGACCTTGGAGGTGCTGGCACAACCGGCGGCGGCCAGCAGCATGGCCGCCAGTGCGGCCCAACGGATGTTCATGGCAATACCCCTGCAGGACTGGATGGGATCATCGGTGGGCCACTCTGAATCGGCGCCAACGCCCTGTGCGCTGGGCATCCAGACGCTAGCACGGCTGAGGTGAGCGGCCCGCCAACGGGAGTAGGCGACGGCGGCCGGAACGTCTATGGTTGGGGCCGGGAACCAACTGCGGGAGAGCGGCGATGGGTGTGATCAGTCTGTTGTGGGTGTACTGGCGCTGCTGTGGATGATCCTGGCGCTGATACCGCTGCTGGGCTGGGGCAACTGGTTCCTCATTCCGTTCGCTGCGGTCGGCGCGGTGATCGCTGCGCTGGGCATCCTGTTCACCCACCCGAGCAAGCGCGGCCGGGCCTGGGCCGGCCTGGTCCTGAACGGCATCGTGGTGGTGGTGGGCATCCTGCGCCTGGGCCTGGGCGGTGGCGTGATCTGAAGCTGCGGCCGGGTGCGACCGGGCGTCGCAGGGCTGCGGCCCGCAGCCGGGCAGGGGCGTACAATGAACGGCTGCGCGAGCCTGCGCGTGCCTGTGAATCCGCGCCCGGCGCGGCTGCCCCATGATCATCCGACCTCGTCCCCACGGCTGGCAACTGCTGTACATCCTGCGCGGATCGATCGTTCCGGCGATCGCACCGAAGGTGCTGGCCATCCTGATCCTGTCCATCGCCGTCGCCGCGGTGGTGGAACTGGCGCCGCCGATCGGCATCGAGCGCGTCTCGGTCACGCCGTTCACCCTGCTGGGCCTGGTCCTGTCGATCTTCCTGAGCTTCCGCAACAGCGCCTGCTACGAGCGCTGGTGGGAAGGCCGCAAGCTGTGGGGGCAGCTGGTGTTCGAATCGCGCTCACTGGCCCGGCAGGTGAACCTGCTGCTGGTGGATGACGCAGGCCGCCGCCGTCGCATCGCCTATCTGGCCACCGCCTTCGCCCATGCGCTGGCCGCCCGCCTGCGCGGCCGCATCGTGGCGCTGGCGGCCTTGCCGTGGCTGGACAAGCGCCAGCGTGCGCAGCTGGCCGAGCGCGAGAACGTACCCGATGCATTGCTGGCGATGATCGCCGCCGAACTGGCGCAGGCGCTGCGCAGCGGCGATCTCGATCCGATCCTGTACGCCCAGCTGGAAGACCGCCTGCATGCGATGTCCTCGATCCAGGCAGGCTGCGAGCGGATCCTGACCACGCCGCTGCCGTTCGCCTACACCCTGCTGCTGCACCGCTGCGCGTGGATGTTCTGTGTGCTGCTGCCGTTCGGCCTGGCCAGTTCGCTGGGCTGGGGCACGCCGGTGCTGTCGGCGGTGCTGGCCTACGCCTTCTTCGGCCTGGACCAGCTTGGCGAAGAAATGGAAGATCCGTTCGGCCTGGAGCCGAACGATCTGCCGCTGGACGCGCTGGTGCGCACGATCGAGATCGACCAGCTCGACGCGCTCGGTGAACGCCCCCTGCCCGAACCCCTGCTGCCGCAGGGCTACCTGTTGCACTAGCCACTCCTCGGAGCCTGCCATGCCTCATCCCCACTACCGCCCGCGGCGCATGCGCCATGACGAGTTCTCACGCCGCCTCATGCGCGAGAACACGCTGACCACCGACGATCTGATCTATCCGGTGTTCGTGCACGAACCGGCCGGCCGCACCGCTGTGCCGTCGATGCCCGGTGTGGAGCGGTTGTCCATCGAGGAACTGCTGAAAGTGGCCGAAGAGGCGCTGGAGCTGGGCATCCCGGTGATCGATCTGTTCCCGGTGATCGACGCCTCGCAGAAGTCGCTGGATGCCTCGGCGGCATGGGCGGAAGACGGGCTGGCGCAGCGCGCGATCCGCGCCCTGAAGTCGCGCTTCCCGGAGCTGGGCGTGATGACCGATGTGGCGCTGGACCCCTACACCACCCACGGCCAGGACGGCATCATCGATGACAAGGGCTACGTGCTAAACGACATCACGGTCGAAGCGCTGGTCAAGCAGTCGTTGTCGCATGCCGAAGCCGGCGCGGACATCGTCTCGCCGTCGGACATGATGGATGGCCGCATCGGCGCGATCCGCCGTGCGCTCGATGCCGACCATCACCTCAATGTGCGCATCATGGCCTACTCGGCCAAGTACGCCTCGGCCTTCTACGGCCCGTTCCGCGACGCGGTGGGCAGCGCGGCCAGCCTCGGCAAGGCGGACAAGAAGACCTACCAGATGGACCCGGCCAACGGCGACGAGGCGATGCGCGAGATCGCGCTGGATCTGGAAGAGGGCGCCGACATGGTGATGGTCAAGCCGGGCATGCCGTATCTGGATCTGGTGCGTCGCGTGAAGGAACAGTTCGGCGTGCCCACCTTCGCCTACCAGGTCAGTGGCGAGTACGCGATGATGAAAGCGGCGTTCGCCAATGGCTGGCTGGACGAGCGCGCCTGCGTGATGGAGTCGCTGCTTGGTTTCAAGCGCGCCGGCGCCGATGGCGTGCTGACCTATTTCGCGCCACAGGTGGCGCGCTGGCTGCGCGAGCGCTGACAATAGCGGCATCGATGGAGGGAGGAACGGCTGATGGGACCCGAACTGGGATGGATGCAATGGCTGATCTGGGGCGTCGGCACGCTGGTGTTCGGTGCCGTCATCGTCGGCGTGTTCATCGCAGCCTGGCGGGCCGGCAAACGCCCTCCCGAGCAGCTCTCCGCCGCCCGTCGGGTCGCCCGCGAACAGTCCCTGCCGGACAGCGTGCAGGCCGAACTGGCCGCGCTCAACCAGCGCAAGGACAGGGGCCAGCTGAGCGAGGCGGACTACGAACAGCAGCGCGCCAAGGTGCTGTCGCGCTGATTGCGGTGCCCGGGCCGGGATCTACCGCATGCACCCGGCCACGGCAGGCACTTTCGGTACCGCCAACCGGTAGAGATCCACGCCCCCGGCACGCGGCGCCTTCGCCGCACTGCTGGCGACCAGCATTTCCCCCGGCTTGGCGTTGTCGATCACCGGCGCACCGGTCCAGCCGCCTGCCTGGTTGAAGGACAGCCCCAGCGGCTGCAGCGCCACGCCGCTCCAGGCGCACCCGCTGCTCCATACCTGCGCGCTCGTGCCGCTGCCACGACTGAACACCACGGCGCCATCGTTGCCCAGCCAGTCAGCGTCAGTCTCGTCATCGGCGCTGTTCAATGCCGCCAACGCGGTGGCCGGGCCCCGCGCGCCCTCGGCATCCAGGGTGGCCACGAACAGATCCCAACCGGCGCCACGGCCCTGCTGGCGCGCGAACAGCAGCCGCCGGCCATCCATGCTCAGCGCTGGACCGCGCTCTTCGTACCGCCCACGCTCGCCGCGCAGGGCCTGTGCGTTGCCAAGCTGGCCATCGCGGGTCACGGCGGCACGGTACAGCGCCAGCTGGCCTTCGGTGCCCGCCGCGAACAGCAGCCAGCGGCCATCGCGGCTGAAGTAGGGATCCCGGGCCTCACCGCTGACATCGACCGCCAGCGCCTGTGCCTGCTGCCAGCGGCCATCGATCAGGCGGGCCTGCCACAGGCCCCAGCCGCCCTCGCCGCGGCGGGCGAAAACGATGCGCTGGCCGTCGGCACTGATCGTGCCGCGAGCCTCGTCGGCACGGGTCGAGACCACGCCCATGCCTTCGATGCCGTACTCGTTCAACGCCATCGCCACGGGGGCAGAGAGTAGACTGGCGGCAAGCACCAGCAGTGTCGGGGTGATGCGCATCATCCGGGTCCGTACACGAAAGAGCATCAGTCTAGCCAGCTTGAGGAATCCATGACCGACCGTTACGCCGTCTTCGGACACCCCGTCGCCCACTCGAAGTCGCCGCAGATCCACGCGACGTTCGGTCGCCAGGAAGGCATCGCCATTGACTACCGCACGATCGACCTTGCCCCCGACGCCTTCCTCGCCGGCCTGGAAGCATTCGCCGCCGAAGGTGGTGTCGGTGCCAACGTCACCCTGCCGCACAAGGAAGCCGCGTTTGCGGTCTGCACCACGCTGACGGCCCGTGCGCGCCGCGCCGGTTCGGTCAACACGCTGCTGCGCAAGGGCGAGCGCTGGCATGGTGACACCACCGACGGCATCGGCCTGGTGCGCGACCTGACCGACCGCCATGGCCTGGACCTGCGCGGCCGCCGGGTGCTGATGATCGGCGCCGGCGGCTCGGCCCGCAGCGTCGCCCCGGCGCTGCTCGATGCCGGCATCACCGAGCTGGTGGTGGTCAACCGTACGCCGGAACGCGCCGATGAACTGATCGATGCGATGGGTGAGCCGGGCCGCGCCATCAGCCGCTACTGGGAAGACCTGCGCGAGCTGGGTGACTTCGAGCTGATCGTCAACGCCACCTCTGCCGGCCGTGACCGCGACGTGGAGTTCAAGCTGCCGCTGTCGCTGGTCAATTCGATGACCACCGCAGTCGACCTGAACTACGGCGAGGCGGCCATCGCGTTCCTGGCCTGGGCGCGCGCGGCGCAGTGCCGCAATACCGTCGATGGCCTGGGCATGCTGGTCGAGCAGGCCGCCGAGAGCTTCCTGCAGTGGCACGGTGTGCGCCCGCAGACCGGCGAGGTCTACCAGCAGCTGCGGCAGGGCGCCCTGGCGCTGGCCGGCGAGGACTGAGCGATGGACAACATGACCCTGCTGGTGACGGTGCTGAGCATGGTGGGCGTGCGCCTGCCGGTGCTGATCGCGCTGTGCGTGGGCCTGGTGTGGGTGGTGGGCGCGCCGCGCGATGCCACCCGCAGCGGCGCGCTGGCCGGGCTGCTGCTGTTGCTGCTGGCCAGCCTCGGCAGCATGGCAGCGGGCATCCTGCCGATGTGGATGGTCAGCAGCGGTGACTTCAGCGCGGTTTCGAGCATGAGCGCCATCCTGGGCGTGCTGCATTTCGCTCTGGCGATGGTGGAAGCGATCGGCATGGTGCTGCTGGTCTGGGCGCTGGTGCGCCTGCTGCGTCAGCGGCCGCCTGTGGCAGGCCGGTAAGGTCGTGCCGGGCATGGCCCGGCGCGCCCGTCGGTGGGCGGGTAGCGCCGGGCC
>NZ_JASGBV010000079.1:0-13658 GCF_030053245.1 Stenotrophomonas sp. RS-48 | reverse complement strand
CCAGGCGTGGATCACGTCGTCGGAGGTGATGACGAAACGGACCTTGGTATCGACCGGCAGCACCAGCCGGTTGTCGACATCCAGCAGGTAGTGGGGATGGCTCTCGCGCGTCGGCACCTTGCCACTCTGCCGCATGCGGTCCGACTCGCGGTCCAGGCGGCTGGTGAAGGTGACGTTCTCGCCCAGGTACTCGTACTTCCACATCCACTGGTAGCCGGTGACCTTCACCGTCATCTCGGCATCGCGGGTGTCGTACATCTTGATCAGGTTGGCCGTGGCCGGCCATGCCATCACCACCAGGATGATCACCGGGATCACCGTCCAGATGATCTCGGCCTTGGTGTTGTGGCTGAAGGTGGCTGCGACCGCCCCCTTGGATTTGCGGAACTTGAAGATGGCGTAGGCCATCGCCCCGAACACGATCACGCCGATCACCGTGCAGACGATCAGCGAGAGATTGTTCGACTCCCAGGCCAGGCGCGAGGTCTGGGTTACCCCCTTGCCCATGTTCAGCTGCCACGGCTTGGGATCGGCCGCCTGGGCCCATGCCATCGCCGGAACCCATCCCCCGGCCACCACTGCGGCGGCCATTGCAACGCACTTCGTGCCCCACCTGCTGCTTTGCTTCATTGCCTAGACCCTTAGCGTCGTCGGTTGCCGCCATCGCTGGCGGCGAGCAAGCCTTCAAGTGTCTCTGCGAGCGTCTGACGTTCGGCCGGCGCGAGGAAACTCCCCACCTCCACCTGCCGGCCGCTGGACGCAAGCCGGACCCTCTCATCGTCGGCGAGCAGGCGCACCCAATGCGGGTGAGCCCGGAACACCGGCAATCCACCGGGTACGGGGATGACCTCCACATACGCCGGCACTACCCGGATTTCCTCCTGCCGTTCGCCGCTGCGCCACAGGGCACGTAACGCGGCTGCCAGCAACAGGCTGTACAGCAGCGCGAACAGGGGGGCGAATGCATTGCCGGCCAACCACCCCAGGGCGGAGACCAGCCACATCGCTCCCGACAACACGGTGAACAACAGGACGAACTGCCGGGCATCGAGCGCCCGTGGGGGACGCAGCCGCAGCTGCGTACCTGACCCATCTGGAGCTGGAAGCACCTCGATCATGTCGCAACCGCGTTCCTGCCGCGGGAAACGTCTCGATGGTAGCCCCGCCATCTCACCGGTAGCAAGGGTGCATTCACACTTTTTGCCATGCTGCAATACAGCATCCGCCCGGCGCCGCAAATGACGAATTCAGCACAAATAGAGTCGCACGTGCTGAACACGCTGAATCCACCACCGTTAGGGGCTATCAGCATTCACGAAGGCGGCCGCGGGGCACTTCCGAAGGGCGCAAAAATGATTAAAATCGCCAAGTTTTCCATTGGCCGGACCGGCATGAACGCACCCTCCTCCTCCCTTGCCGCCCACGACGCCCCGCGTCCTGGCGCGCTGCTGTCGCCGGAACTGCCGGCGTCCCCCAACCCGTTCCGCCAGGCCATTACCGACGCCTGGCTGAAGGACGAGGCCAGCCACGTCCGTGAGCTGCTGGCGCAGGCCCGCCTGCCCGCCGAGGAACAGGCCCGGGTGCAGGCGCTGGCCGCCGATCTGGTCGGCCGCGTGCGCGTGCGCGCCAAGGACCAGGGCGCGATCGAAGCCTTCATGCGCCAGTACGATCTGGGCAGTGAGGAAGGCGTGCTGCTGATGTGCGTGGCCGAAGCGCTGCTGCGCATTCCGGACCAGGACACCGCCGACAAACTGATCCGCGACAAGCTGGCCGACGCCGACTGGGAAAAGCACCTGGGCGGCAGTGACTCGGTACTGGTCAATGCCTCCACCTGGGGCCTGATGCTGACCGGCAAGCTGGTGCAGATGAACGATGCCACCCGTGCCGACGCACCCAGCGCGTTCAAGCGCTTGGTCGGACGCGTAGGTGAGCCGGTGATCCGCCTGGCCGTGCGCCAGGCGATGAAGATCATGGGCCATCAGTTCGTCATGGGCCGCACCATCAGCGAGGCGCTCGCGCGTTCGCACAAGGGCGACAACGCCAGCTATCGCTATTCCTTCGACATGCTGGGCGAAGGTGCCCTGACCATGAAGGATGCGCTGCGCTATCTGGAAGACTACCGTCGTGCGATCCACGCCATCGGCGGTGACCACAAGGCACGCGGCGGCCGTCCCGACGGCGACGTCAACAACGCACCGGGCATCTCGATCAAGCTGTCGGCGCTGTACCCGCGCTACGAACATGCCAAGCGCGAGCGCGTGCTGAAGGACCTGGTGCCGGGCGTGCTGGAACTGGCGCAGCTGGCCAAGAGCTACGGCATCGGCTGCACCGTCGACGCCGAGGAGTCCGACCGCCTCGAGCTGTCGCTGGACATCATCGAGCAGGTGTTCTGCGACGCCTCGCTGGCCGGCTGGGACGGCTTCGGCGTCGTGGTGCAGGCCTACCAGAAGCGCACCCCGTACACGATCGACCACTTGGCCGACATGGCCCGCCGTGCCGGTCGCCGCCTGCAGGTGCGCCTGGTCAAGGGCGCCTACTGGGATGCCGAGATCAAGCGCGCGCAGATCGAGGGCTACCCGGGCTACCCGGTGTTCACCCGCAAGCAGAACACCGACGTGTCCTACCTGGCCTGTGCCAAGCGTCTGTTCACGCATGCCGATGTGATCTACCCGATGTTCGCCACCCACAACGCGCACACCATCGCGGCCGTGCGCAGCATTGCCAACGGCGGCGTGTACGAGCACCAGAAGCTGCACGGCATGGGCGACGATCTCTACGCCGAAGTGGTGCCGGCCGATCGTCTCGGCCTTCCCTGCCGCGTCTATGCACCGGTCGGATCGCATGAGGATCTGCTGCCGTATCTGGTGCGGCGCCTGCTGGAAAACGGCGCCAACTCCAGCTTCGTCAACCGCATCACCGACGAACGCGTGCCGATCTCCGATCTGATCCGCGATCCGGTCGAGATGGTGTCCTCGTTCGAATCGATTCCGCATCCCAAGATCCCGCTGCCGGTTGACCTGCTGCGCAGCCAGAACCACGACAGGAAGAACTCCATGGGCGCCAATCTCGCCAACGACAACGAACTGCGCGCCCTGGCCGGGCAGCTCAACGCGGCAGTGAAGCCGTGGCAGGCCGCGCCGCTGGTGCCGGGTGCGACTCCCGCAGGCGCGCCGCAACCGGTAACCAACCCCGCCGATACCCGCGAAGTGGTCGGCCAGTGGCTGCCCGCCGATACCGCCACCGTGCAGAAGGCGCTGGCCAATGCCGTGGCCGCGCAGCCGGCCTGGAACCGCACCCCGGCAGCAAGCCGCGCCGCCATTCTCGAGCACGCCGCCGACCAGCTCGAAGCACGCATGCCCGAGTTCATGGCGCTGTGCGTGAAGGAAGCCGGCAAGAGCCTGCCCGACAGCATTGCCGAAGTGCGTGAAGCGGTCGACTTCCTGCGCTACTACGCCAAGCAGGCACGCGAGCAGTTCGGACATGCCGAGAAGCTGCCGAGCCCCACCGGCGAATCCAACGAGCTGCAGCTGCACGGCCGTGGCGTGTTTGTCTGCATCAGCCCGTGGAACTTCCCGCTGGCGATCTTCCTGGGCCAGGTGGCCGCCGCACTGGCTGCCGGCAACAGCGTCATCGCCAAGCCGGCAGAGCAGACCAACCTGGTCGGCTACTACGCCGTGAAGCTGCTGCATGACGCCGGCGTGCCGGCCGAGGTGGTGCAGTTCCTGCCGGGCGATGGTGCCACCGTCGGCGCGGCGCTGACCGCCGATCCGCGCGTAGCGGGCGTGGCCTTCACCGGCTCCACCGACACCGCACGTGCGATCAACCGTGCGATGGCCGCGCGTGATGCCGCCATCGGCGTGCTGATCGCCGAGACGGGTGGCCAGAACGCCTTCATCGCCGACTCCTCGGCGCTGCCGGAACAGCTGGTCAAGGATGCGATCGGTTCGGCCTTCACCTCGGCCGGCCAGCGCTGCTCGGCCGCACGCGTGCTGTTCGTGCAGGACGACATCGCCGACAAGGTGATGACCATGCTGGCCGGCGCCATGAAGGAACTGAAGGTCGGCGACCCCGGCCTGCTGTCCACCGACGTCGGCCCGGTGATCGACGCCGATGCGCTGAAGATCCTGCAGGACCATGCCGAACGCATGGACCGCGAAGCGCGCCTGATCGCTGCGGCTGAACTGTCCGCCGAGGCTGCCCACGGCACCTTCTTCGCACCGCGCGCGTACGAACTGAAGAACCTGGGCCAGCTGCAGAAGGAGATCTTCGGGCCGGTCCTGCACGTCATCCGCTGGAAGGGTGAGCAG
The DNA here is from genome assembly GCF_030053245.1 of Stenotrophomonas sp. RS-48. NCBI lineage: Bacteria > Pseudomonadati > Pseudomonadota > Gammaproteobacteria > Lysobacterales > Lysobacteraceae > Stenotrophomonas > Stenotrophomonas sp. RS-48. The sequence goes on along the minus strand of NZ_JASGBV010000079.1, from coordinate 9,351 downwards.
CTGGACGCGGTGATCGAGCAGATCAATGCCACCGGCTACGGCCTGACCCTGGGCGTGCACTCGCGCATCGACGAGACCGTCGATCGCATCACCAACGGCATCCAGGTCGGCAATGTGTATGTCAACCGCAACCAGATCGGTGCAGTGGTCGGTGTGCAGCCATTCGGCGGCCAGGGCCTGTCCGGCACCGGACCGAAGGCCGGTGGCCCACATTATCTGCTGCGCTTTGCCACCGAGAAGACCGTCACGGTGAACACCACGGCCGCTGGTGGTAACGCCTCGCTGCTGACGCTGGGCGACTGATCACCGGGTTGATGTGGTCAACGAAAAACCCCGCGGAAGCGGGGTTTTTTGTGCCTCGCTTGCTGTAGAACCGAGCCCGCGCTTGGCTTTTCCGGCGCAGCCGAGCGTGGGCTCGGCTCTACAGGGAGCCAGGTGCCGCCGTGGCCTCGGCACGCATCAGATTGCGCCAGTGGCGCAACGCCACCAGTGCATTGATCCAGAAACCGACGTACAGGATCGACGTCAGGTGCAGGCCACGGCTGTAGTACAGGGGCACGGCGATCGTATTGACCAGCAGCCACACCCACCACGATTCCAGCTTGCGGCGCATCATCAGGATCTGCGCGATCACGCTCAGCACCAATACCGCCGAATCGACGTAGGGCGCATAGGCGTGGGTCAGGCGGGTCAGCATCCAGCCGTAGCCGAACGTGGCCAGGGCCGCCGTCGGCAGCAGCCACATTCCCGTGCGCGGGCGCAGCGAGGTGATCGGCAGCGGTGCGCCGTGGTTGCCACGCAGCCATTGCCACCATCCCAGCACGCTGATGGCGATGAAGAAGAACTGCAGCACCATGTCGGCGAACAGGTGTGAGCGCTCGAAGACAACGGCGAACAACGCGCAGCCGACGATGCCCAGCCACCAGGTGTGGACGTTGTTGCGTCCCGCCAGCAGGATCGAGCCTGCGACCGCTACGTTGGCGGCCAGCTCCAGCTGGAAGTTCGGATCGGACAGGTTCATGCGGCCATTGTCGTAGATCCACAGCCCGCGTGGATGCGCGCTGCACAAACAAAAGGCCCCGCTTGCGCGGGGCCCTTCGTGTACTGGATGAGGCCGAAGCCTGGATCAGAACTTGTACTGCAGCGATGCGGCCAGCACGTCGCCACTGACCTTGTACTTGCCGATGACGGTGTTGGCCGTCGCCGAGGTCGAGTAGATGTCCGGATCCTTGGTGAACAGGTGGGTGTAGCCCACGCTGTACTCCAGCTTGTCCGACGCTGCGTAGGTCATACCCAGCGACAGCCACTTGCGGGTGGTGTCCGGCACGCGGACGTCACGGTGCTCGTAGGTGGTCGGGGTCTGATCGTAGGCCAGGCCGCCGCGCAGGGTCAGCTTGTCGTTGACCTTGTAATCGGTACCGATCGCCGCGAAGGTGGTATCGCGGTAGTGGAACGGCAGCACGCTGTCCGGCTGGTTGGAGTCATAGTCGACGGTGACCTGGTCGAACTTGCTCCACGCAGTACGGGTGACTTCAGCCATGACCTGCCACTGGTCGTTCACCCGATGGGTGATGCCGACGGTCGCGCTGGCCGGCAGGGTGATGGTGGCGCGGCCGTTGCTGTCGATGAAGGTGCCGGTATTGGCCAGGAAGGCCGCGGCATTCTGCGGAATGGTGAAGTCGGCGGTGCCGTCGGTGATCTTGTGTTCGACCTCCGAGCGGTAGCTGAAGGCGATGTTGGTGCCTTCCACCGGGCTGACGGTCATGCCCAGGGTATAGCCGACCGACACTTCGTCACCCTTGATGCGCAGGTAGCCATCAGCAGTGCCCGGAGCGAAGCCCAGCTGGGCCGCCTGGCGGGCAGCAGCCTGCGAAGCGGCAGCGGCCTGGGCCGGAGTACCACCAGCCTGCAGCACGCGGGCGGCAGCCTGACGCTGGGCCGTGGCATTGATCGCGGTGCCGGTGTCGACGGCGCTGGTCAGGTCAACGTTCAGGCGCTCGGCGAACACCGAAGCACCAAACGACAGGTACGGGTTGACGTCGTACGAGAACGCGACGCCCAGGTCGATCGCCTGCAGTTCGGTCTTGACGCCGTTGTAGCGGCCGACCCAGTCACGGTCGTATTCGGTCTTGAAGCCGAACGGAACGGTCAGCGAGGCACCGAAGTGCATGTTCTCGTTCTCGCCGAACGGCAGGTGGAAGTAGGCCGCCGGGACCGGGGCGATCATGCCGGCGTCGCCGCCGTTGCCACCCGAGATCGGCGCGCCGTTGCCGTATTCGCCACGGCCGCGGAACTTGGCACCGAAGCTGATGGCGCTGACGTCGCCCTGCAGCAGGGTACCGTCGAGCAGACGCATGGAGGCCGGGTTGGTGGCGATGACCGAGGCGTCACCTTCGGTCGAGGTGGAGCCGGCGAAGGCGCGGCCCAGGCCCTTGGCGCTGTTTTCCTTCAGCTGGAAGGCAGCAGCGTTGGCGTCGGCGGCGGCCAGCGCACCGGCAACGCCGACGGCCAGCAGGGTCAGACGGGCAATGGTGGAAGCGGTTTGCATCGTAGTTCTCTCTCCGGTAAGCGGTGATGTTGCTCTGAGTGCGCCTGCGCCCGGCAGGCCCTGGGGCCCATCGGAGCGCGCCGGATTCCCCTCCCGACATACGACGCCGTATGCGAGTATTACCCAGAGCCGTTAATGAAACAATAACAGCGGCGGCGCTTTTTTCGTCGCAAAACCTGAACAGGAGCGCCCCCGCCACGGAGCCCGGCGCGCTAGGCTTGTCGCCATGTTCGTTTCCCTTCCGTCGCGCAAGAAGGCCGCCCTGCGCTGGGCCACACCCGTGCTGTTTGCGGCACTGTGGCTGGCTTTCCTGTGGTCGATCTCACGGCCGGATGATGCCAGGGGCAGCCTGTGGCTCGACTGGGGCGCGCTCTCCACCGGGCTGACCCATCCGCTGGACTGGTGGGCCACCCTGCAGGACGGCAGCGTGCTGCGCCTGTTCACAGCCCTGTTCCTGCATGCGGACTGGTCGCACCTGCTGGGCAATCTGGTCTTCCTGCTGATCTTCGGCCTGCCGGCAGAGCGGGTACTGGGGCCATGGCGCCTGTTGCTGCTGTTCCTGGTCGGCGGCGCGGTCTCCAACCTGGTGGCGATCTACACCATGGGCAGCCCGGACCAGATCATCATCGGTGCCAGCGGCGCGGTGTCGGCCCTGATCGGCGCCTACCTGGCCCTGTTCCCGGGCGCGCGACTGGGCGTGGTGATTCCCCTCGGCCTGTTCCTGGAGTTCGTACGCGCCCCGGCCTATCTGCTGATCGGCGTGTGGGCAGCACTGCAGGTGGTGTTCGCCTATATCGGCCCGACCTTCGGCATGGTGGCCTGGTGGGCCCACATCGGCGGCTTCGTGTTCGGCGTGGTGTATGGCGTGTACGTGCGCGCAGCGATCGCGCGCCGCCTGCGCAAGCGGCACGGGTTCTAAGCAACCGGCCGGCGCCGCCGGGCGTGGCCCGGCGCTACCTCAGGGCTTTGCCGGGGCCGGGCTCGGCTTTGCTTCCGGCTTTGCTTCCGGCCTGGCTTCCGGCTTGGCGGTCGCCGCGTCGGCGGCCTTTTCCGCTTCCGCCTTCGCGGCTTCGGCCTTCAGTCGCGCGGCCACCGAACCGGGATGCTTCAGTTCGGCGAGCGCATCGTTGATCGGGCCATCGCCCGGCAACACCGCGCCTGCCCGATAACCTTCGGTTCCTTCATCGTCGCCGCGCAGATGACCCGGCAGGGTGGCTTCGCTGTAGTCGCTCAGGCTGGCCGGCAGCGCGTCATCCTCAGGGCGCGGCGCAGGCTTGAGCTCCACATCCGGCACGATGCCGGTGGCCTGGATCGACTTGCCGCTGGGCGTGTAATAGCGCGCCGTGGTCAGCTTCACCGAATCGCCGTTGTCCAGCGGCAGCACGGTCTGCACCGAGCCCTTGCCGAACGTGCGGCTGCCAACCACGCGTGCGCGGCCATTGTCGCGCAATGCACCGGCCAGCACTTCCGAGGCGCTGGCCGAACCCGCATCGGCCAGCACCACCACCGGTGCGCCCTTCAACAGGTCGCCCGGCGTGGCGTCGAAACGCGCATCGCTGATGCTGATGCGGCCCCGCGTACTGACGATGTTGCCCTTGTCCAGCAGATCATCGGCCACCTGCACAGCGGCGGTCAGCAGGCCACCCGGATTGCTGCGCAGGTCCAGCACCAGCCCCTTCAGCGTTCCACCGGACTGCTTCTGCAGCTGCTGCACATGCTTCTGGAAATCCGAACCGGTGTCGGCCTGGAAGGTACTCAGGCGGATGTAGCCATAGCCCGGTTCGAGCAGGCGGCTGCGCACGCTGGTGACGCGGATCGTCTGCCGGGTCAGGCTGACATCGAACGGTTTCGGCCGGCCGTCGCGCACGATGGTCAGCACCACCTTGCTGCCGGCCGGGCCCCGCAGCGGCTCACTGGCATCGATCGCACTGATCGGCTTGCCATCGATGGCGATGATCAGATCGCCCGCGAGGATGCCGGCCTTGGCCGCCGGCGTGTCATCGATCGGCGCGATCACCTTCATGCTGGCGTTGTCCGGCTGCTGCTGCAGCTCGACGCCGATGCCCTCGTAGGCACCGGAGGCCTGCTCGTCGAAGGCCTGCGCATCTTCCTTGTTGAAATACGTGCTGTGCGGGTCGAGGTCGAGCAGCAGGCCACGGACCGCCGACTGCATCAGCTTGTTGTCGTCGACCGGGTCGACATAGGCCGCGCGCACCGCGTTGTACACCGCCACGAAACGGCGGATGTCTTCCAGCGGCACCTTCGAGGTCACCGCCTCCTCGCTGCTCGCCGCCTGCCCGCTGTTCGCAGCGGTCGGGGCCGGCGCGGTCTGCTGCGCCCAGGACAGCGCTGGCAACAGGGCCAGCAAGAGGGTGGCGGTACGGGCTGCGCGCATGGAGCACTCCTGTCGACGGTGGCATCGTGCCCAAGGCACAGGCTCCGATTATGCGCGAAGCACAGCTAAATTCCCGTTGAACCCACGCAGTCCGTGCAGGCCCCGGGTTCAGCGGCGCTGCAGCCAGCTGTCCGGATTGACCGGCTGCCCACCACGACGCAGCTCGAAATACAGCGCGGTCACGCCCTGGCCGCCGGAGTTGCCGACCTTGGCGACCGCATCGCCACGGCTGACCCGCGCACCTGCATCCTTCAGCAGCGTGTCGTTATGCGCATAGAGGCTCATGTAGCCGTTGCCGTGATCGACGATCAGGATCATGCCGTAACCGGTCATCCAATCGGAGAAGACGACCGTGCCATCGGCTACCGCGGTCACCGTGCTGCCGGCCGGGGCACCGATCAGCACGCCGCTGCTGGTGCGGCCATCCGGCAGCTTGCCGCCATAGCGTGCCAGCAGATTGCCCGACAGCGGCCACCCCAGTCCCCCCACCTTCGGTGCCGGCGCCGATGCCACGGCCGGCGGCACCTTGGTCGACGGCGGCGGTCGGCCTTCGGCGGCGGCCTGGCGTGCAGCGCGTTCGGCGGCGGCCTTCTCCGCGGCAGCCCGGCGCGCTGCCGCGCGACGCTCGGCTTCGGCCCGCGCTGCGGCCGCGCGCAGATTGGCCAGCAGGGTTTCCAGTGCCTTGGCATCCTGCCCCAATGCCTGTTCCTTCTCGCGCCGGTCCTTGAAGCGTTCGTCCAGCGAGGCCACGGTCTGCGCACGTTCGCGACGATCCGCCGCCAGCGCAGCCGCCTGCTGCTTCTGCTCGCGCTGGGTCCCCTGCAGCTGCTGCTGGCGTTCGGCAATCTGTGCCTGCAGCGCCTCCAGTTCCTTGAGATCGGCAGTCAATGCGGTGATGCGCTGCGCGCGCTCGCGCTGCAGGTACCGGTGGTAGGCCAGTGCACGGTTGGCATCGGCCACCGTGTCCTGTGACAGCAGCAGCTTGAGCGGGGCGTGGTTGCCCAGCTGATAGGCCGCGCGCAGCAACCCGGCCAGTTCGCGATGCTGCTGCGCCAGGTTGGACTGCAGGGTCGTGCGACGTCGCTCGGCCTCGGCCAGTGCCTGGTTCTGCTCGCGCAGCGCCGCCTCGGTCTGGGCCAGCACACGGCCGCTGCGGGCCACCTTCTCATCGGCCGCGCGCAGCTGCTGAGATGCCTGGCCACGCTGGCCCTCAAGCTGGCGGCGCTCCTGCGCGACGCCCTTCAGCTCGCTGCGCAGCTTCTGCAGCTTGCGCTCCGTTTCGCGCGTGTTCTGTGCACCTGACGGAAGCGGCAGCGCCAATGCCAAGGCCAGCCCCAGCAGCAGGCAGCGCCCGCCGCGGGCAGCGGCGATGTGATGTCGGCGTGAGGGGAAGGCGTTGTTGCGCAAGGGCTTTCCAGTGACTTCAGGCAGTTGCAGGGGCGATTGGGGAATGGTGACATCAACGCACGCGGCCTGCCAGCCGCACATCCACCGAGGGACCCATGAACATTCGATCCATTCCGCTGCTGTTGGGCGTGCTGCTGACCAGCAGTCCCGCCTGGGCACAGGACAACATCAGCAAGGTCAACGGCAGCATCACCGCCGAAGCCGGGCAGCGCTACGGCAAGCTGGATACCGTCAACGGCGGCATCCGCGTCGGCGAAGGCAGCGAAACCGGCAGCATCGATACCGTCAACGGTGGGGTGAAGGTCGCCGACCGCGCCCGTACCGCCAGCATCGAAACGGTCAACGGCGGGGTGCGCCTGGGCCGTGAGGTGATCGCCCGCGGCAACGTCAGCACGGTCAATGGCAGCATCTTCAGTGATCGCGGCAGCCAGATCGAAGGCGGCGTGGAGACCGTCAACGGTGGCATCGGCCTGGTCGAGAGCCGCGTCAGCAAGGACGTGGAAACCGTCAATGGCGATATCACCGTGGGCATCGGCTCCCAGGTCGACGGCGGCGTGCGCGTGCGCAAGCCCAGCTTCAGCGTCTCGCTGACGGCCGTCCGCAAGCCGCGGGTCATCATCGGCCCGAACGCCGTGGTCAGTGGCGCCCTGCACTTCGAGCGGGACGTGGTGCTGTACGTGCACCGCACCGCGCGCATCGGCCCGGTCAGCGGCGCCGATCCCATTCCGTTCGACAGCGAAACCGCGCCGGCGGACTGAGCCCAACGATTCGGGGATACTCCCCGTTCCCGGCCGCACCACCGTGCGGCCCTCCCTTGTTTCCCAGGAACCGATGATGCCCCGCAAACTCCTCCTGTGCCTGGCCGCCGCGGCCGTGCTCAGTGCCTGCAAAGGCAATGACTCCCCGGCGCCGAGCGCCGGCACCGACAGTACCGCCCCGTCCACCGCGACCGCGGGCCATGCGTTCTCGCCGGAGATCAATGCCGCCGATTTCGCCGAGATGGTCAAGACCCTGGCCTCCGACGAGTTCGAAGGGCGAGCACCGGGCAGCAAGGGCGAAGAGCTGACGGTCAACTACATCCGCGACCAGATGCAGCGCATCGGCCTGAAGCCAGGCAATGGCGACAGCTGGTTCCAGGACGTGCCGATGACCGAAACCACGGCCGATGAGTCCACCGTGCTGAAGATCAACCAGGGCGGCAAGACCACCGAGCTGAAGTTCGGCACTGACATGGTGGTCGGCACGCGTACCGGTCAGGCCGAGATCAGCATCGATGCCAGCGACCTGGTGTTCGTCGGCTACGGTGTCGATGCACCGGAACAGAAGTGGAACGACTATGCCGGCCAGGACTGGAAGGGCAAGACGGTCGTCATGTTCGTCAACGACCCGGGTTTCCACGTCGATGACGAGACCCTGTTCGACGGCAAGCGCATGACCTATTACGGCCGCTGGACCTACAAGTTCGAGGAGGCCGCACGCAAGGGCGCCGCTGCTGCCCTGATCGTGCACGACACGGCCGGCGCCTCCTACGGCTGGGACGTGGTGAAGAACTCCTGGGCCGGACCGCAGTACGACCTGCCGGCCAAGGACGATCCGGAAGCACGCATCCCGGTGCAGGGCTGGCTGAGCGCCGACGCCGCACGCTCACTGTTCGCCGCTGCGGGCCTGGACCTTGACCAGGCCTACAAGGACGCCAGCAAGCGCGGCTTCAAGCCGGTGCCGCTGAAAGCCACCGCATCCGTCGACCTCAAGAGCCGTATCGCACAGAAGCAGTCGCGCAACGTGGTCGGCGTCCTGCCGGGCACCAAGCGTGCCGACGAGGCCGTGCTGTACATGGCCCATTGGGATCACCTGGGCAAGCACGAGGGCGAGGAAGGCGACAACATCTACAACGGTGCGATCGACAATGCGACCGGCGTGGCAGGCATCCTGGAAGTCGCCGAAGCGATGGCCCACCAGGATCCGAAGCCGGAGCGTTCGGTGGTGTTCCTTGCCGTGACCCTGGAAGAATCCGGCCTGCTCGGCTCCAAGTACTACGTTGCGCATCCGACTTTCCCGCTGGACAGGATCGCCGGCGTCATCAACATCGACGCCATGTCCGTGGCCGGCCGCGCCAAGGACGTGACGGTGACCGGCTTCGGCAGCTCCGAGCTGGAAGACATCCTCAAGCCGCTGGCGGCGGCCCAGGGACGCACCCTGCACGGCGAAAGCTCGGTACAGAGTGGCTTCTACTTCCGTTCCGACCACTTCAATTTCGCCAAGGCAGGCGTCCCGGCGCTGTACGCCGACGGCGGCGAAGATCTGCGCGAAGGTGGGGTGGAAGCCGGCCGCAAGGCAGCAGCCGACTACGGCGCCAACCGCTACCATGGCCCGAAAGATGAGTTCGATGCGGCCAGCTGGAAGCTGGACGGCACTGTCGAAGACCTGCAGCTGATGTATGGCGTCGGCAAGGAGCTTGCCGGTGGCGACCGCTGGCCGAACTGGTATGAAGGCAATCCCTTCAAAGCCGCCCGCGACACGATGATGAAGGCCAAGACCCCGGCCCGCTAACGTCGCGCCATGCTCGACTGAACGCTATCGAGGTCAGAGCGGCGCCCTACGGGGCGCCGCTTTTTTTGTGCGATCGCAGCTCGGTGGCCGCTTTCCGCGCATAAAGAAAAACCCCGCTGCGCGAGCAGCGGGGTTTTGGGTGTAAACCCTGGCGATGACCTACTCTCGCATGGCTTGAGCCACACTACCATCGGCGCGGCTGCGTTTCACTTCCGAGTTCGGGATGGGATCGGGTGGTTCCACAGCGCTAATTTCACCAGGGAGACGGTTGCAGCAGCGCCTGCGGCGCCAGCTTCGCGATCTTGCCCTTGGGGCGGAAGCCACCCGGAAAACGCAGTGCCTTCATTAAAAGGAAAAACCCCGCTGCGTGAGCAGCGGGGTTTTTGGGTATAAACCCTGGCGATGACCTACTCTCGCATGGCTTGAGCCACACTACCATCGGCGCAGCTGC
>NZ_JASGBV010000007.1:0-19195 GCF_030053245.1 Stenotrophomonas sp. RS-48 | reverse complement strand
CGGTTGTGCCGGGCCATGCCCGGCGAGCGCAGCGGCAACGGAATCAGCGACACGCGACCCGGTAGCGCCGGGCCACGCCCGGCGGCGCAGCGGCAACGGAATCAACAACCTGCAACCCGGTAGCGCCGGGCCATGCCCGGCGAGCGCAGCGGCGACGGAATCAGCCGCGTGCGGCCCACCACACCCGCAGCAGGGTGCGCAGCGGGGTCGCCTCGATCGGCTTGCCGGCCGCCTGGGCCGTCAGGCGTGCACGGGCCAGGCTGGACCACACGCGGCGCGGGCGCGGGCCTGGCACGCGCGTGCCCCACCCCTTCAACAGTTGCTGCGCCCAGCGCTGCGCGGCGGAGCGGGTGTCCTCGTCCAGCAGGCTGCGCGGCACGCCGGCCACGCCTGCGTCCTGCAGGCGCTGGGCCAGCGTCTGCAACTGCACGGCCCGGCCCGCACCGGTCCGCGGCCTGTCATCGAACAACACCACTTCCACGGCCGCGACCGCTTCAGCGTAGCGGGCCAGCGCAGCTTCGGCACTGGCCGCATCCGGCGCGACGGTGCGTGCCTCCACCAGATCCGGCAGCGTTTCCGCCAACCGCGCCCACGGCGCACGCACCGGTTCCAGCACACGACCCAACGGATGGCGCGAACGCTGTCCTTCCCAGCTGCGCAGTTCCTCGCCCCACCATGCCAGCTTGGCATCGGCCGGCAACGGATCGCCGCTGGTATTGAGCATGTCGTCGAATTCCTGCAGGAGCGCGAACCACGCTACGGCCAACTCACGGTGCGATTCGGCCACGAACGGCGCGGCCACCGACCATTCCGGCCAACGGCTGCGCCATTTGTCGAGGAAGCTTTCCAGCGCGGTGCTGCTCACTACGATCGTCCTTACGGGTGGGCCGGGCGTGCCGGCCGGGTTGGCCACAGGCTGGCCAGTTGCAGAAGTGCGGCGTTCTCGACCAGTACATCGGCCTGCCAGGCCAACGGGTCGTCGCTGTGCAGGCGGTAGCCCCACAGCGCTGCCACCGATGGCATGGCCGCGGCGCGCGCCGCGATGATGTCGCGCTCGTCGTCGCCGACATACACGCAGTCGCTTGCCGCGACACCGATCGCCTGCGCAGCGTGCAGCAGCGGCAGCGGGTGCGGCTTGCGCTCGGCCAGGCTGTCGCCGCCGACCAGCACGGCGCAGCGCTGCTGCCAACCGTGCTGCGGCAGGATCAACCGCGCCAGGTACTCGGGCTTGTTGGTAACGATGCCCCATACCGTTCCAGCAGCATCAAGCGCGGCGAGCATGCCGGCGACGCCATCGAACAGCACCGCGTGCTGGCCGATCAACGCTTCATAGCGCTGCAGGAACTCCGGGATCAGCGCGTCGCGCGCATGCGCATCCAGGTCCGGGAAGGCCGCCGCGATCATCGCCCGCGAGCCCTTGGACACCACCGGGCGCAGCTGCGCCGGATCGATCGGCGCGCGTCCACGCTCGGCCAGCATGGCGTCGCAGGTGGCAACGAAGTCCGGCGCACTGTCCAGCAGGGTGCCGTCCAGGTCGAACAGCACCGCGCGCGGGAAGTGCGTGGCGGTCATGCCGGCTTGACCGCGTAGGCCAGGTAGTTGATGTCGGTGCGGGTGCTGAGGCGGGCACGGTTGCGCCACGGCTCGTATGCCATGCCGCTGACATCGGCCAGCTGCAGATCAGCCTCGCGCAACCAGCGTGCCAGTTCGGCCGGCCTGATGAATTCCTGGTAGTGGTGGGTGCCCTTCGGCAACAGGCGCGCCACGTATTCGGCACCGATAATGGCCACCGCGAATGCGGCGGCCGTGCGGTTGATGGTCGACAGGAACAGGTGCCCCCCCGGCTTCAGCAGCCGCCTGCAGGCCTCGATGATCGCGCCGGGGTCCGGCACGTGCTCGAGCATCTCCATGCACGTCACCACATCGAAGCTGCCCGGCTGTTCAGCGGCCAGGCCCTCGGCGGCCTGCACCCGGTAGTCGACCTTGGCACCACTTTCCAGTGCGTGCAGCCGCGCGACCTTGACCAGCTCCGGGGCCAGATCGATGGCGGTGACATCGGCGCCGGCCTGGGCCAGTGCTTCGCTCAGCAGGCCGCCACCGCAGCCGATGTCGAGCACGCGTGCGCCGCGCAGCGGCACGCGGTCGGCCACGTACTTCAGGCGCACCGGGTTCAGTGCATGCAGCGGCTTCTGCGGACCATCGGCGTCCCACCAGCGGTTGGCCAGTGCGGCGAACTTGTCCAGCTCGGCCTGATCGAAATTGGAGGAAGCATGCGGGGCAGTCATGGGGAATCCTTGCAGCGCCGGGGTTCAGGCGCGGATATGGCGGATGCGCTCGCGCCACTGGCGCGCGTTGGCGATGATGCCCGGCAGGTCCATGCCGACCAGCTCGCGCTGCACCAGCTTGGGCTTGCCGGCAATCCAGACGTCGCTCACCTGCTGCCGGCCGGTGGCGTACACCAGCTGCGAAAGCACGTTGTGCAGCGGCTGGGTTTCCAGCGCGGACAGGTCCACGCAGACCAGATCGGCCTGCTTGCCCACCTCGATCGAGCCGATCCGCTCGCCGAAGCCCAGCGCACGGGCACCGCCGAGCGTGGAAGCGCGCAACGTGGTGGCCGCGTCCAGCGCAGTGGCGTCGTTGGCGACAGCCTTGGCCAGGATCGCCGCGGTGCGGTTCTCGCTGAACATGTCCAGGTCGTTGTTGCTGGCACAGCCATCGGTACCGATGGCCAGGTTCACGCCTGCGCGCTGCAGGGCGCAGGCGGGGCAGAAGCCGGAGGCCAGTTTCAGGTTCGATTCCGGGCAGTGCACCACGCTGACGCCACGCTCGGCGCACAGGTGGATCTCCGCGTCGGTCAGCTGGGTCATGTGCACCGCGATCAACCGGTCATTGACCAGGCCGAGGCGATCGAGCCGCGCCAGCGGACGCTGGCCATGCAGCCTGATCGAGTCGCTGACTTCCTGCGCGGTCTCATGGGTATGCAGGTGCACCTGCATGTCGAGCTGGTCGGACAGCATCCGCACCCTCTCGAAATTGGCATCGCTGACCGTGTAGGGCGCATGTGGTGCGAACGCGACGCCGATCAGACTGTCGTTGCGCCACTGGTCGTGCAGTTCACCGGCCTTGGCGAAATACTCGTCGTCGCTCTTCGCCCAGGCGGTCGGGAAATCGATGATGACAGCCCCCACCAGCGCGCGGAAACCATGCTTCTTGTAGACCGCCGCCTGCACGTCGCCGAAGAAGTAGTTCTCGTTGGCGCAGGTGGTGCCGCCGCGCAGCATCTCGGCAATGGCCAGCGTGGTGCCGTCGGCGACGAACTCGGGGCCGATCACCGCCGCTTCCACCGGCCAGATGTGCTCCTGCAGCCAGGTCATCAGCGGCAGGTCATCCGCAACGCCGCGCAGCAGGGTCATCGGGTTGTGCGTGTGCGCGTTGACCAGGCCCGGCATCAGCGCGGCGTCCGGACGGCTGACCACCTGCGCGGCACGGAAGCGCGCCCGCGCTTCGGCACGCGGCAGCACGGCCACGATCTCGCCGCCACGCACGGCTACGGCATGGTCTTCCAGCACCACGGCATGCGGTTCGATCGGAACGACGTAGCCGGCTTCGATGAGCAGGTCGCAGGCTTCGGGGAGGTGCGGGCTGTCGCTCATGCAGGCTCACTTGGCTGGGGGGAGAACCTCACGGGAGGCGGTAGCGCCGGGCCACGCCCGGCGGCTGTCCGTTGCGGCACCGAGGACGCCGGCAACGGGTTCCGGGCGATGCCCGGAAAGCCGGGCCTGGGCCCGGCTCACAGGTCATCCGGCTGCGCCGGATTACTTCACGCGCGAGGAGTACTCGCCCGAACGGGTGTCGACCCGGATGACTTCATCCTGGTTGACGAACAGCGGCACGCGGACCACGGCACCGGTTTCCAGCGTGGCCGGCTTGCCGCCACCGCCGGAGGTGTCACCGCGGACGCCCGGATCGGTTTCGGTGATCTTCAGCTCGACGAAGTTCGGCGGCTGCACGAAGATCGGCGCACCGTTGAACAGGGTCACGATGCAGGCTTCCTCGCCCTTCAGCCACTTTTCGGCGCCGCCCATGCCGGCCTTGTCGGCCTGGACCTGCTCGAAGGTCTCCGGATCCATGAAGTGCCAGTACTCGCCATCGCTGTACATGTAGTTCATGTCGGTGTCGACCACGTCGGCCACTTCCAGGTCGTCGGTCGCCTTCATGGTCAGTTCGACCACGCGGCCCGAACGGATGAAGCGGTACTTGACGCGGGTGAACGCCTGGCCCTTGCCCGGCTTGACGTATTCGGTATCGGTGATGACCGCCGGTTCATTGTTGACCAGGATCTTCATCCCGTTCTTGACGTCATTCATGCCCACAGTGGCCATGCTCAAGCTCCTCAAATGGCAAAACCGCCGCGGGTGCGGCGAGCCGGTAGAATGGAAAGCCCACCGGATGCCGGTGGGCGACTGTTTTTCTGCCCCCATGATAACCGCAGGCCCCCTCTCCATGCAGCTTTCCGCCTTTCCCCGCCCGTCGTCGCCGGGTGCACCCGCACGCTGGCAGGAACTCTGGCGCCAGGCGCTGCGCGACCCGCACGCACTGCTGGCGCGGCTGGAGCTGGATCCGGTCGCACTGGGCGTGTCCGAGGCGGCCATGGCCCAGTTCGCGCTGCGCGTACCGGACGGGTTCGTGGCCCGCATGCGCAAGGGCGATGCGGCCGACCCGCTGCTGCGCCAGGTGCTGCCGGTCAATGACGAGATGCAGGTCGTTCCCGGGTTCAGCTTCGACGCGGTGGGCGATGGTGCGGCCAGGAAGGCGACCGGGGTCATCCAGAAGTACCGGGGCCGGGCGCTGCTGATCGCCACCGGCAGCTGTGCAATCAATTGCCGCTACTGTTTCCGCCGGCACTTCGACTACGCCGCTGAGAATGCCGCCAAGGGCGGCTGGTGGGAAGCGGTGGACGCCATCGCCGCCGATCCGGATATCGATGAAGTGATCCTGTCCGGGGGGGATCCGCTGTCGCTGGCCACCCACAAGCTGGTCGAACTGACCGACGCGCTGCGGCGGATTCCGCACATCCGTCGCCTGCGCATCCACACCCGGCTGCCGATCGTGCTGCCGGAACGGGTCGACGACGAGCTGCTGGCCTGGCTGGGCAGCCTGCCGTGGCCGCTGGCGATCGTGGTCCATGCCAACCATCGCAATGAGTTCGATGCCAGCGTGGACGCGGCAATGGCGCGCCTGCGTGGCACCGGCGCCCAGCTCCTGAACCAGGCAGTGCTGCTGCGTGGCGTCAACGACAGCGTGCAGGCGCTGCAGGAACTGAGCGAACGCAGCTTTGCCGCCGGCGTGCTGCCCTATTACCTGCACCAGCTGGACCGGGTCGAGGGCGTGGCCCACTTCGAGGTGGATGACACCCGCGCCAGGGAGCTGATCGCCGGCCTGACCGCGCGCCTGTCCGGCTACCTGGTTCCCAAGCTGGTGCGGGAACTCCCCGGCGACCCGAGCAAGCGCCCGCTGTAGGGATCCCGCCGGGGTCAGAGCCGTTTCCTGCAGAAAAGGATCTGACCCCTGAACCAGGATTCAGACGCCGGACTCGATCATCCGCACCACTTCGGTCGCGGTGACCGGGTGGCTCAGCCAGTAGCCCTGGCCAAGATCGCAGCCGCGCTGGGCCAGCAGCTCGAATTGCGCCTGCTGCTCGATGCCCTCGGCAACCACCGTGATGCCCAGCGCGTGGGCCATGGCGATGATCGCCGTGGTCAGCGCCAGGTCGTCCGGATCACGCTGCATGTCGGCAATGAAACTCTTGTCGATCTTCACGCCGTCCACGGGCACCTGGCGCAGGTGGCTCAAGCCCGAGAAGCCGGTGCCGAAGTCGTCCAGCCACACCTTGACGCCGGTGCGATGCAGCTTGTCCAGCAACTGCGCGGCCACCATCTCATCACCGATCACGGCGGTCTCGGTCAGTTCCAGATGCAGGCGCGAAGCCGGCAGCCCCGACTCATGCAGGCACTGTGCGACCAGTGACGGCAGCTCGCCGCCACGCAGCTGCCGGGGCGACACGTTCACCGACACGAACAGATCATCGCCGCCCGCACTGCGCGGCCACTGCGACGCTTCCATGCAGGCCGCGCGCAGCACCTTCGGCCCGATCACCTCGATCAGCCCGCTCTGCTCGGCCACTTCGATGAACACCGACGGCGGGATCGTGCCCAGAGTGGGGTGCTGCCAGCGCAGCAGCACCTCGACGCCGACCATCCGCCGGTCGCGGGTGCGGAAGATCGGCTGGTAGGCCAGGCGCAGCTCGCCGCGCTCCCAGGCGCCGCGCAGTTCCTGTTCCATGTGCACGCGGCGCTCGACAGCATGGTCCATCGCCCGGCTGTAATACCGGTAGCAATTCTTGCCGGCCATCTTCGCCTGGTACATGGCGATGTCGCCGTTCTTCAGCAGTGTGGTCGCGTCTGCGGCATCGTCCGGGAACAGGGTCACGCCGATGGAGGTGCCCAGGAACAGCTCCCTGCCCTGTACCACCAGCGGCTTGCCCAGTTCGCGCACCAGCACCTCGGCCAGCAGCCGCGCATTGGCAGCGACATCGCCGTCGCCGACCAGGATCACGAACTCGTCGCCGCCAAAACGGGCCAGCAGCGCCTCATCGCCCCCGGCCTCGGCGACGGCGCGGCCGATCCGCTGGGCAAACTGCAGCAGTGCTTCGTCGCCCGCTTCATGCCCGAGGGTATCGTTGACCCGCTTGAAATCGTCGATGTCCGCAAACAACAGGCCCAACCGCTGCTTGGACGCACGCGCGGCCATCAGCCGGTGGTCCAGAGCTTCGCGGAACGCCAAGCGGTTGGTCAGGCCGGTCAGTGCGTCGGTGTAGGCCATGTGCCGCACCTCGCGGTCGTGGCGGGCGATGGCATCACGCATGCGGGCGAATCCCCGCACCAGCTCACCGACCTCGTCGTCGCGGGTATTCTCCAGCAGCGGCGCCTGGTAGTCGCCGGCTTCGATGCGACGGGCCGCCACCGCCAGGTCGCGGATCGGCGCGACCAGGGTGCGCTGCACGTAGAAGATCACCGCCACGCCGATCACCACCAGCAGGCCGAGCATCAGCAGCAGCCAGCCCAGATGACGGCTGCCGACCTGCTGCAGGCGCTCGCCCAGCGTTGCGTTGGCGGCCTGCTCGCGCTGCTGCACTTCGTCCAGCGCCATGCCGACGCGGACGCCGCCGATGCGCTGGTTGCCGACCATGATCGGCATCGTGTTGTCGAGCACCTTTGGCGACTGCTGCACCACCAGCGTCCGCGCGGCGATCGCGCCCGGTGCAAGGGGGTCTCCCATCGGCTGACCGAAGGCGGCGACCTCCACCGAACCGTCGTGCACCAGCCGGCCACGTTCGTCGAACACCAGCACATAGCGCACCACGGGCTGCCGCGACGTGCTGCGCACCAGTGCGCCGACCTGGTCCAGATCGTGGTAGTACAGCGGGTTGGCCAGCGCATCGGAAAGCTCACGGGCGATCGCTTCGCCGCGGCTGCGCACGCTGCGGTCGAACAGTTCATGGATGACGCCGCCGCTGAGGTTGCGCACCTCGCTCTGCATCGCCGCCTGCCGCCCCAGCAGCACCGCCAGGATCGCCACCACCACAAGCATCGCCCCGCCCATCGCGAGCAGGAACCGCGCCTGCATTCCCGAGCCGAGCCACTTCATTCCACTTCCATCCGCACGCGCGTCAATCCTTGTTTCAATTCATCCAGCCGCTGCTGCGCATGCGCGTCGACGCGGTGGAAACCGGAAGTACCAAAAAAACGGTGCAGCGCTGCCTGTGCCTGCGGATCACTGGCCGCCTGCAGCAGGACCTCCTGCAGGCGATCACGGACGCGTGCATCCAGGTCGGCGCGCACCACCTCCACGGCGCGAGGATAGGGCTCCGTGCGCAACAGTTCGCGGAAGTCGCGCCGGAACGCCCGCGGCATGCGCCGCTCATCGTTCCAGTCCACGCTGCTCACCGCGCCCGCATCGGCCACGCCCTTGTGCACGTAGGTGGCGATGTTCAGCTCGCTACGGGCGAACACATAGCCGACGCTGTCCGTGCCCGGAGCGTCCCACGTACCCGCGAGGATCTGTGGGGACAACCCGTGGCCCAGCAACGTCATCACCGGCACCAGGTAGGCGCTGGTGGATGCGGTGTTCTGCAGCGCAAGGCGGTGGCCCCGCAGGTCCTCCAGCCGCTGGAACGGGCTGTCTCGGCGCACGAAGAATACGGTCTGGTACTCACGCACGCCATTGCGCTCGGTCAGCAGCAACGGCCGCGCACCGCTGCGCTGACCCAGCGCCACTGCGGTTCCGGCGGTTTCCGTGACCCAGTCGACCTGCCCCCGCCGCAGATAGCTGGCCATCTGCTGCGGATCACGCGCCATCAGTATCCTCCCCTCCTGGATGCCGACGTCGTGCATGCGTGCCACCACGTAGTCCAGCAGCGGCTGCAGCTGCTGGTAATGGGCCTTGGGATCGTCGCTGATCCGGCCCAGCACCAGCACCGGATCCGGCGCAGCGCGCACCGTTCCGGCCAGCAGGACCATGGCCAGGCTCAGCAGCGCCCCCTGCATTGCCGTTCGCAGACCCGACACCGGTTTCATCCCCCCCTGGGTATCCGGACAGACTACCCGAAAAAATGAGAACGTCGTCAGCCGTTGTGACTGCCCGGCTTGGCCAGACGCGCCATGCGCTGGGCATCAGCCAGGATGCCGCGCAGCAACCGCACTTCCTGCTCGCTCGGCTCGCTGCGCAGGAACAGGCGGCGCAGCTTGCGCATCGCCGACTCCGGCGCACGGCCCTTGTGGAAATCGATCTCGTCCAGGGTGTCGCCAAGCTGGGCGAAGAAGCTCTCCATCTGTTCGTGGCTGGCCACCTGCTCACGAAAGCCCGGTTCGGCGCCAACGGCAGGCTGGGCGCCGAGCAGCTGCATGCGCACCTCGTAGGCCAACACCTGCACGGCGGCGGCGAGGTTGAGCGAACTGAACGCCGGATCGGACGGAATGTGCACCGCCGCGTGGCACAGCTGCAGCTCCTCGTTGGTCAGGCCGGTCCGTTCCCGGCCAAACACCAGCGCCACCTCGGCACCCTCACCGGCCTTGGCGACCGCACGGGCCGCTGCGTCGGCGGGCAGGTACTCCTCCAGCTGGACCCGGCGTGCGCGGGCCGTACACCCCAGCACCAGACGGCAGTCGGCGACGGCCTCGGCCAGGGTGGCCACCACGGGCGCATCGCCGAGCACGTCCTCGGCGCCGGCCGAGCGGCGGAATGCCTCCTCGTCCAGCGGTTTTTCCGGGGCCACCAGTACCAGGCGGGCCAGGCCCATGGTCTTCAGGGCGCGGGCGGCGGCGCCCATGTTGCCGGGATGCTGGGTTCCGACCAGGACGAATCGGAGGCGGGTGGCGGCGGGGAACTGGGACATGAACAGGGAAAAGGTCGAGCTGGACGATGACCAATGGTAAACTGTGCGGCCGGCCACTGCGCCGGACCCGCTCTTTTCCCCCGCCAGTCCTACCCTTCTGCCTTTCCGGGAGCCCACGCCATGCAGAAACCCGCCGTCACCGTCATGGTCAAGGCCGCCCGCCTCGCCGGCAACGTCCTGTTGCGCAACATCAACAAGCTCGAGGCACTGAACGTGGTGCAGAAGGGGCGGATGGACTACGCCAGCGAAGTCGATGCGGACGCGGAAAAGGTCATCGTCAAGGAGCTCAAGCGCGCGTATCCCGAGTACGGCGTGTTTGGCGAGGAAGGCGGCGTGCAGGGCGAACATCGCCACATGTGGGTCATCGATCCGCTGGACGGCACCAGCAACTACCTGCGCGGCGTCCCCCACTACTGTGTATCGATCGCCCTGGTCGAGAACGGCGAGCCGACCGACGCGGTCATCTTCGATCCGCTGCGCAACGAGCTGTTCACCGCCAGCCGTGGCGCGGGCGCCGTGCTGAACGACCGTCGCATCCGCGTGGCGGATCGCAAGGACCTGGGCGGCACCATGATCCAGACCGGCTTCGCTCCGCGCGAGCGCGCCCGTGCCGGCGCCCAGTTGAAGGCGGTCGATGCCCTGCTGGTGCAGGCCGAGGACATCCGCCGTACCGGTTCCGCTGCGCTGGACCTGGCCTATGTCGCCTGCGGTCGCGCCGACGCCTACTTCGAGGCCGGGGTGAAGGCCTGGGACATCGCGGCCGGCGTGCTGCTGGTGCGTGAGGCCGGTGGCAAGGTGTGCGATTTCAAGGGAGCACCGCTTGCACGCATGGACAACCGCGGTCCGGAAACCCAGCAGGTGGTGGCGGGCAACCTGAAGGTGGCCGAGTCGCTGCAGAAGGTGCTGGTCAACACGGGCTATGCAGCCGAGTTCGACGCGAAATTCTGAGCTTCCCTGTAAAGCGGTTCATGGAGACGGCACCTGTGAAGGTGCCGTTTTCGTATCCGCAGTGATCGTGCTTGTCACTTTCTTTGCTCGTGCAAAGAAAGTAACCAAAGAAACACGCCGCCAGGACGCGAGCCGACGTGCTGTGCACGCCGGTTCCCTGCGCTCCTCGGTCCGTCGAGGGACGGTGCGGGAACTCGCTGCGCTCAGACACCCGCACCTCTTCGCCCTCGCCGGACCTGCGGTGCTCGGCTCGCTCAAGGCGGACCCAAGGTCAAGAACCACAGCTGCACGACGATGACGGGTAGCGCCGGGCCATGCCCGGCGAGCGAAGCGGCCGCTTCGCCTTCGACCTTGAAAGTGACACCCCTCCGCAGTCGCGGAAACGATCCTGCGGGCACGCGTCGATGCTGCCGACGCGCAAACAGAAACGCCCGGCACGGGGCCGGGCGTTCCTGTAGCAGTGCGTTGCAACCGGAGGCTTACACCACCGTCGAGGCCCGCAGCGCGGCGATGCGCTCTTCCAGCGGCGGGTGGCTCATGAACAGCTTCTTCGCGGTCGAACCGGCGATGCCGAAGGCGGCGATCTGGGTCGGCAGCGTGCTCTGGCCGTGGTTGAGCTGCAGGCGCTCCAGCGCGGCGATCATCTTCTGACGACCTGCCAGCGAGGCACCACCGGCATCGGCGCGGAACTCGCGATGGCGCGAGAACCACATCGAGATCATGGTCGCGAACAGGCCGAACACCATCTCCAGCACGAACACGATGATGTAGTAGGCGAACCCGCGGCCACCGCCTTCGCGGTTGCCCGACAGTGCGCTGTCGATGACGCCGCCGACCACGCGCGCCAGCACGATCACGAAGGTGTTCAGCACACCCTGCAGCAGCGCCATGGTGATCATGTCACCATTCGCCACGTGGGCGATCTCGTGGCCCAGTACGGCTTCGGCCTCGTCTTCGCTCATGTTCTGCAGCAGACCGGTGGACACCGCCACCAGCGCGTTGTTGCGGTTGGCGCCGGTGGCGAACGCGTTGATCTCCGGCCCATCGTAGACCGCCACTTCGGGCATGCCGATGCCGGCCGCCTTGGCCTGGCGCTCGACGGTGGCCAGCAGCCAGCGCTCGGTCTGGTTGCGTGGCTCGGTGATCACCACCGCGCCGGTGGAGCGCTTGGCCATCCACTTGGACAACAGCAGCGAGATGAAGGAACCGCCGAAGCCGAAAATCGCAGCCATCACCAGCAGGCCGCTCATCTGGTTCGGATTGACCCCCAGCAGCGACATCACGATGCCGGCCAGGATCAGCACTGCAAAGTTGGTGGCTAGAAAGAGTGCGATGCGGGTAAACATGGGAAATTCCGGCTCGGAAGGGGTCGATATCCGCCAATTTGCGGTGCGGTCAGCTTGAATTCAAGCACCAACCTGACCGACGATTCAGCCAGCATGACCTCCCCCCTTTCCTGCGGCCGCTTCGCGCCCTCGCCTACCGGCCTGCTACACCCCGGCTCCCTGCTGGCTGCATTCGGCAGCTGGCTGCTCGCGCGCCATCACCATGGCCTGTGGCGGCTGCGCATCGAGGACATCGATCCCCCACGCACCGTGCCCGGGGCTGCGCACGCGCAGTTGCAGGCACTGGCGGCATTCGGCCTGGCCCACGATGGTCCGGTGCTGTGGCAGAGCGAACGTGGCGATGCTTACCAGCAGGCTCTGGACAGGCTGCTGGCCAGCGGGCTGGCCTTCATCTGCCACTGCAGCCGCAGCGAACTGGCAGCCCGGGGGGGCATCCACCATCGCTGCGTCGCGCGGCAGCCCCGACCGGACCCTGCCGTCCGCTTCCGCGTACCGGCCGGCAGCGTGGTGCAGTTCGACGATGGCCTGCGCGGCCGTCAGGTGCAGGACGTCCACGCCGAGGTGGGTGATTTCGTGCTGCGCCGCGCCGACGGGTGCTGGGCCTACCAGCTGGCGGTGGTGGTCGACGATGCCGCGCAGGGCGTCACCGACGTGGTGCGCGGCGCCGACCTGCTCGACTCCACCGCGCGGCAGATCCTGCTGCAGCAGGCACTCGGACTGGCAGTGCCGCGATACTGGCACCTGCCCCTGCTGCTGGACGCGCCCGGGCACAAGCTGTCCAAGTCGCTGGCCGCGCTGCCGGTCGACAGCGCCCGCCCGGTGCCGGTGCTGCGTCAGTTGTGGGGCCTGCTCGGCCAGTCGCCCGCCGCACTCGAGGGTCACGACGATCTGCACGACCTGCTCGCGGCGGCCCGGCAGGCATTCGATCCGGCCCGCCTGCCACGCACGGACATCCTGTTGCCGACGGGCGCACTTTCCGCGCCGATGTTGCAGAATCCCCCTTCCCCCACCTGAAACCCGGACTGCATTCCATGACATCTCGCGTCGCACTGGTCACCGGCGGAACCGGCGGCATCGGTACCGCCATCTGCCAACGCCTGGCCGACCAGGGCCACCGGGTCGCCACCAACTATCGCGATGAAACCAAGGCCCGCGCCTGGCAGCAGGCGATGACCGAACGCGGCTACAGCGTGTCCATCTTCGCCGGCGACGTGTCCGATCCTGACAGTGCCGAAGCGATGGTGCGCGCCGTCGAAAACGAACTGGGCCCGGTCGAGATCCTGGTCAACAACGCCGGCATCACCCGCGATACGACCTTTCACCGGATGCGTGCGGACCAGTGGCATGACGTGATCAACACCAACCTCAATTCGGTGTTCAACGTCACCCGCCCGGTCATCGAAGGCATGCGTCGCCGCGGCTGGGGCCGGGTCATCCAGATCAGCTCGATCAACGGTCTGAAGGGCCAGTATGGCCAGGCCAACTACGCCGCCGCCAAGGCCGGCATGCACGGCTTCACCATCTCACTGGCGCGCGAGAACGCGGGCTTCGGCATCACCGTCAACACCATTTCGCCGGGCTATGTCGCCACGGACATGGTCATGGCCGTGCCGGAGGAAGTGCGCGCCAAGATCATCGCAGACATTCCGACCGGGCGCCTGGGCAAGCCGGAGGAGATCGCCTACGGCGTGTCCTTCCTGGTGGCCGAGGAGGCCTCGTGGATCACCGGCAGCAACCTGGACATCAACGGCGGCCACCACATGGGCTGGTGAGCCGCGCGGGGGCGGCCGGTCACGTGCCGGACCGCACCTGCCTGCGGTCATGCTGCGCAGCACGCAAACCCTTGTTGCGCAACATGATCCGCCGTGAAAGCCAAGCCTGGCGGGGGCTGGGGCGGTTGCAACGGCTGCTGCACTGCGCCATGCTGCGCGTCTACTGTGACGAGTGACCGCTTCATGGCTGCGACCCGCATCATCAAGAAGTATCCGAACCGCCGTCTCTACGACACCGAGATTTCCAGCTACATCACCATCGAGGACGTCCGCCAGCTGATACTGGACGGTGAAGACTTCGAGGTCCGCGACGCCAAGAGCGGTGACGACCTTACCCGTTCGGTCCTGCTGCAGATCATCGCCGACCAGGAGCAGGACGGCGAGCCGATGCTCTCCACCCAGTTGCTGAGCCAGCTGATCCGCTTCTACGGCGACTCCCTGCAGGGATTCATGGGCAACTACCTGGAACGCAGCATGCAGGTGTTCCTGGACCAGCAGCAGCAGTTCCGCCAGCAGATGGGCAACCTGCTGGGCCAGACGCCGTGGGCGATGATGAACCAGCTGACCGAACGCAACCTGGAGCTGTGGCAGGAATTCCAGCGCAGCATGGGCACCGGCTTCGGCGGCCCCCGCCCCGGCGGAACCGGCCCGGGAACCGGAACCGGCAGCAAGCCGAACGAACCGGGCACCGGCACCGGCGGCAAGACCCGCCGCTGAGCTACGGCAGGGACTGACATGAAAACGGCGCGCCACTGGCGCGCCGTTTTCGTCTGCGGGTCATCCGCAGGCAGACGTCAGCGCTTCGCCTTGCACGCCGTGCAGACGCGCTCGACCTTGTAGCCCTTCGCCCTGAGCTTCTCGACCACGCCATCGCTGCCGAGCAGATGCAGCGTGCCAACCACCACCAGCGTGCCACCCTGCCCCGCCTGCAGATAGGGCACCAGCTTCGGCACCCAGGCATCATTGCGGCCGGTATTGATGCGCTGATACAGCTGCGGATACTGCTGGCGCATCTCGGCAGCCATTTTCGTCCACAGCAGGCGCTCGTCACCGCGGCGCCATGCGTCGTGCAGCATGCGCGCCTGTTCATCACCCTTGTCGGCCTGATCGAGGGCTTCGGACAGCATCTGCCGCTGCTCCTGCACCGACATCCCATCAAGCATGCCGATCTGCGTATCGATGTCCTCCAGACCACCGGTGCTGCGCCCGGTCGCCTGTGCGCGCTCCATGAAGTGACGGTCCAGACCGAGGGCCGGGTCCAGGCCCATCTTCTGCATCTGCCCCACCGAAATGCTCAGGCCGACAAACCAGGGCTTCATGCCCTGCATCTGCGCCAGCGGCAGCTTGTTCACGGCGGCGAAGGCCTGCAGCTTCTGCCAGGTCGCTGCATCGAGATCACGCTTCAGTTCGCTGCCGTCGGTGCGCACGGCGGCCTGCACCATGCGGCTGGCCAGCTGCGGCGACTGCATGTCTTCCGGCGAGAGTTCGAACAACACGCGCTGCGAGGCCCCGAAGGCCTGCTCCACGTCGGCCGACAGCGGATAGTCCTGCGGCTTCAACAGATGGAACGAGCCCAGCAGATACAGCCGTGAATCGCCGGGGCCGGTGACCTTCCACAGCAGCGGTACCGGCGGCTTGACCGACGCACCTTCAGCGGCCGGGGCATTGCGGCCCTGCGCCAGAGGCGCCACCGCGCAGGCCAGCAGCAACACGGCGGCGTGGAACAGGTGTCTGATCATCATGTCAGCCTTCTCCTTCAGGCAGGTGGTAGGCCTTTTCGCCCGCGTCCACGCGAAGGTCCAGCCGGTTCTCCGGCGGCGCCAACGGGCAGGTCGCGTAGGGCGTGAACGCGCAGGGCGGGTTGTAGGCGTGGTTGAAATCGATGAGCACGCGGCCATCAGCGCCGGGTGCGCCGGTATCCAGATAGCGGCCAGCGGGATAACTGCCGCGGCCGCTGGTGCGGTCAGCGAAGATCAGGAACAGGGGCTCGCCGGGGGCACCGATTGCCTCCAGCCGCCAGGTCCGGCCATCACGCTCAAACTCGACCGCACCGGCGTTGGGCATATCGGTGGTCAGTCCGGTGATGTCGACGATCGGCAAGGTCTTGCCCGGTGCGTGCGCAACGAAGCGCGCCTGCACCTGCCAGTCGGGCCCTCCCGGCCAGTACTGCAGGCCGGCGAAGTCCCGGCGTGCAGGCGCGTCGGCATGCTTGACCCTCAGCGCATCGCGCGGACCACGCCGGATCAGGCTGAGCTGGCCCTTGCCACCGTCGAAGGCAAGCAGGGTAGGCTGCGGATCCTTGTCGGTATCCATGCGGATGCGCCCCCTCACCGGCTGGCCATTGTGAGTGAGCTCCGCCCCGGCTTCCGGCGTGAACCACCATTGCCGGCCCTCGCGCCGCAGCAGGCCGAGCTTGTCCGGCCCCGCTGCCAGGCGGATGCCATTGGTGGCCCCGCTGCCAACGAAGTGCGAGCTGTTCTGCAGCCAGTGCAGCCCGACCAGCGCCGTCCAGCCATCAGGCCGTGTCAGGTCCTGATAACGCGCCACGCGCCATTGCTGCTGCGCGGCGGCGTATGCCGGGTCTTCCACCACCGCAGGCGCCGGCGGCGGCGCCGGGCTGCAGGCTGCCAGCAACAAGACAGCCAGCAGGCCGCCCATTCCCCGATACGCCATCGATGCTCCCCTCAACGTCCGCGCAGGAACCAGCGGTCGATCTCCGCCAGCGAAAAACGGGCCCAGGTCGGCCGGCCGTGGTTGCACTGGCCGGATCGCTCGGTGATCTCCATGTCGCGCAGCAGGGCGTTCATTTCCGGCACCGTCAGCCGGCGATTGGCTCGCACAGCGCCATGGCAGGCCATGGTCGACAGCAGTTCATCGCGCGCGCTCGCTACGCGGCGGCTCTGGCCGTGCTCACGCAGGTCGGTCAGCACATCGCGCAGCAACCCCTCCGGCTCGGCGTGGGCCAGCAGCGCGGGAATGCTGCGCACATGCAGCGAGCCCGGGCCGGCCCGCGTCACCTCGAAACCAAGCGAGGCCAGCGTCGCGGCCTCGCTCTCTGCGGTATCCGCTTCGCGTTCGCCCACCGCCAGCGTGATCGGCACGAGCAACGGCTGCGACTGCAGGCCGATACCATCGTGCGCGTTCTTCAGCCGCTCGTAGCCGATGCGTTCGTGCGCCGCGTGCATGTCGACCACGATCAGGCCTTCGGCATTCTCGGCCAGGATGTAGATGCCATGCAGCTGCGCGATCGCATACCCCAGGGGCGGCACGCCCGCGTCTGCACGGGTGTCCGGCAGGCCGTTTCCGCTCGGCATCGCAGGCTGCGCGGTGCCGCCTTCGCCTGCAGCAGGCGTGGCATAGAGCGCAGCGTAGGCGGCCGGCGCATCGGCAACCTGCAGGCCCAGCGGCTGCTGCGGGCGCCATCCCTGATATCCGCCACCGCCGCCCGCCCCCGAAGCAGGACCACGGACCAGACCGAATCCGGACGCGCCCACGGTCGATGCCGCCGCTGCTGCCCCGGCGTCCGCTGCCTGCCCGGCACCTGCACCGATCTCCTGCGCCGACACGCCGGCTCGGGTATCGGCCAGCGCGTCCTTCAGCGTGCGGTAGACGAAATCATGGACCAGCCGCGCATCACGGAAACGCACTTCGTGCTTGGCCGGATGCACGTTGACGTCAACGCGCGTGGGGTCGAGTTCCAGGAACAGCACGTAGGCCGGCTGCCGGCCATGGAACAGCACATCGCCGTAGGCCATCTTCACCGCGTGGGCAACGCTGCGGTCGCGCACCGAACGGCCGTTGACGTACAGGTACTGCTGGTCGGTACTGGCCCGCGAATAATGCGGCTGCGCGATCCAGCCGTGCAGGCGCAGGCCCGCGCCGCTGTGGTCCACGCGCACCGCCTGCAGCGCGAAATCATCGCCCAGTGTCTCGGACAGCCGCGCGTCCGAATACAGGTCACCCGGCTTGTAGCGGCGTGATGCCTTGCCATTGTGCGAGACCCGCAGCTCGACGTCCGGCCGCGCCAGCGCCAGCGAGCGCAGCCATTCTTCGATGTGCCCCAGTTCGGTGCGCTCGGCGCGCAGGAACTTGCGTCGCGCGGGCACGTTGTAGAACAGCTCGCGCACTTCCACCGTGGTACCCGGTGCGTGCGCGCGCGGCGTGACCTCGCCGATCTTGCCGCCATCGATCTGCAGCGCGGAACCGTGCTCGTCATCTGCGCGGCGCGACGCCAGGGTGAAACGACTGACCGACGCGATCGATGGCAGCGCTTCGCCGCGGAACCCGAGCGTGGCCACCGACTCCAGATCGTCCAGGTTGGCGATCTTGCTGGTGGCATGCCGCGAGACGGCCAATGGCAGCTGCTCCGCTGCGATGCCACTGCCGTTGTCGCGGATGCGGATCAGGCGCACGCCGCCTTCTTCCAGGTCGATGTCGACACGGCTGGCGCCGGCATCGATCGCATTCTCGACCAGTTCCTTGACCACTGACGCGGGGCGCTCGACCACCTCGCCGGCGGCGATCTGGTTGATCAGGATGTCCGGCAAAGGCCGGATCGGGCGCGGGCCGGGCGCGCTCATGGGGCAAGGTAGGCAGCAGACTTCATGCGCCGATGATAGCGGAGGTACCGCGTGGAGAGTCGAGCCGGATCACCTGTGCGATGCCGATGATGCGCCACGCCCTAGGCATGGCCGGTCCAACAGGGTGCGGCCTACTTGCTGCCGCCGGCCATGGTGGCAGCCGCGTCGATCTCGGCCTGTGCGCGGGCCGCGTAGAGCGTCCCCGGCGGCGGCTGCCGGCTGAAGAACGTGTGCACGCCATCGAGCACCGCACCGGCGATCTTGCGCTGGTAGCCCGGGTCGATCAGGCGGCGCTCCTCGTCCGGATTGGAGATGAAGGCGGTTTCCACCAGCATCGCCGGCATGTCCGAGGTGCGCAGCACCGCGAAGTTGGCCCGCTCGATGTTTGGCTTGTGGTTGTTGCCGATCCGCTTCAGTCCACCCAGTACGTGGCCGGCCGCATCTTCGGACGCTTTCATGTAACCGCTCTGCGCCAGATCGAGCAGAACGTTGGCCAGCGTGCCTTCAGTCTGCTGCAGGCGCACACCACCGACCAGATCGGCGGCGTTTTCCTTGTCCGCCAGCCAGCGCGCACGCTGCGACGAGGCACCCTTGGTGGACAGCACGTACACCGATGAACCGGTCGCCGAGCGGTTCTCGGCGGCGTCCGCATGAATCGAGATGAAGATGTCAGCCTTGTTCGCGCGGGCCTTCTGTGCGCGCATCGGCAGCGGGATGAACACGTCGCTGTCGCGGGTCAGATAGGCTTTCAGGCCCGGCGTGGCATTGACCTGACGGGCCAGCTCACGCGCCACCGCCAGGGTGACGTCTTTCTCGCGCTTGCCGGTGGGCCCGATCGCGCCCGGATCCTGTCCGCCGTGGCCGGGATCGATCGCCACCACCAGGTGCCGCATGCCAGGCTGCATGCGGATGCGCGAAGCGTCGCTGGGCATCGCCGGACGCGGCGGTTCGGGCGGCGGCGATGCCGGTACCGGCGCTGGCGGATTGCTCACCACCGCAGCGGTGCGCTGGCCGGCCAGGATCGCCGCGGGCGACGTCACCGGACAGCGTGGCGAAGCCGGCAAGGATGATGAGCAGCGGCGCTACTACCTGCAG
>NZ_JASGBV010000078.1:0-41307 GCF_030053245.1 Stenotrophomonas sp. RS-48 | reverse complement strand
TCTGGCCAACGATGCGGGTCAGCTGGGTGACGGTGGCATTGGCATCGTCACGCATCCGTGCGAACACGCCGTTGAACTGCCCGTCCATGCGCGCGGTGAGGTCCCCGGCAGCGATCGACTGCAGCAGCTGCGAGAGCTGGCCGAGATTGCTGTCGGCGACTTCCATCATGGTGTTCAGGTGATCGATCATCACCTTGAAATCATGCTGGAAGCGCTGTGCGTCGCCGCGCTGGCTGAAGTCGCCCGCGGCGGCTGCGACCGCGAGCTGCTGGATCTGCGTATTGATCGCCAGCAGGCTGGACTTGGCCGCATCCATCGACTCATGCAGGATGGCGCGGCTGCCGGGCAGGCGGCGCGCGTCCGGTGCGAGATTGCCGACGGCATACTGGTTGAGTACGTCGATCGCATCGCGGATCGCGTCCAGGTGCTCGAAAATGACCGTATTGATGCCGCTGGCGAGCTGGCCGTAGACACCCGGGAAGTCTTCCGGGATGCGATGGCTGATATCCGGTCCGGCATGCATCTGCGCCATCAGCTGTGTCTGCTCGGAGAAACGGCGCAGCATTGCGGTCATTTCCGCGGTGGCGGACAGCATCTGGCCGGCCTCGTCGTTGCTGGTGGCGCGGGTGCTGACGCTCAAGTCACCGCGGGCGACTGCCTGGATGGCCTGCACGGCCTTGCCGAGCGGACCGGTCACGGCCCGCGAGATGACCGTGGCCAGCGCGGCGGCCAGCAACGACAGCAGTACGATGCAGCCGATGATGGCGATCATGCTGGCGCGATGGGTGGCGTTGGCATCGGCGATCCGCGCGTCCATCAGGCCGGCGATGTGGGCACCCAGTGCCTTCAGGGCGTCGAACAGTTCACGCCGTGCCGGGCGCGACTGCTCGTCGGAAATCTGCTGCGCCATGATGCCGTCGCCGGCGGCCACTGCGTCACGCATGGCCTTGTTGGCGGCGAAGTAGCGATCCACCTGCGCCGAGGCGGCGCGATACAGTTCGCGTTCCTTGTCCTGGGCCGGCAAGGCGGCATAGGCCGCCAGTTCATCGCGTACGGCTTTGGCGGTGGCGTCCATGCGCTTGTTGTAGTCGGCCACCTTGTCCGGTTGGTCCAGCATGGTCAGCTGGGCCAGCTCGTAGGTACGGAATTCACCAAGCTGCGAGCGGGCTTCGCCCAGATGCTGCACCGACGGAATATCGTTGCTGGCCATCGCCCCCAGCTGGTCGTTGGCCTGGCTCAGGCGCAACAGTGCGAACGCACCCAGCAGCAGGGTCATCAGGGTGGTGAGGGTGAACCCCACGGCCAGCTTGCGGGCGATGGGCAGATCGTGGAACCACTTCATGCAGGTGCTCCAGGTGGGCAGAGTGGCGGGCGTGCGTGCCGGCCGGGGAGTGCAGCGTGAACCGGAGCCGATGCGAGTCCGGTCACGACTGTCACTGCGAGATAGCGGCGCACGGCCGGCGGACTTTATGGATGGGCGTCACATCCGGATGCGTAGGGACGGCGGCGCGGACGCGTTGCAGGGGCCGTGTTCCGGCCTGCACGCGGGTGGTTTCCTGCGGCGCCGTGGGCCGACGGAGTTCACGAAATGGAGCGGGAGGCGCACACTCGCCTTGCTACCGGGCTGCACACAAACGAAAGCCGCCGCCCGTGTGGGGCGGCGGCCCTGGATCACCTGCGCTCGGACTCAGGCGGCCTGCGGCACGCGCAGCGAGCGCACCAGCCCACCGATGTCGACGATCAGTGCAACGCGGCCATCGCCGAGGATGGTGGCGCCGGACACGCCGCCGATACGCCGGTAGTTGTTCTCGATGTTCTTGACCACGACCTGCTGCTGACCGACCAGTTCGTCCACTTCCAGTGCGATCTTCTGCCCGTCGCCTTCCACCACCACCACCAGCGATTCGCTGCCGGGCATGCGGGCGCCGTACCCGTAGTACTCGCTGAGGGACAGGATCGGCAGGTACTCGCCACGCACGCGCAGCACGCGCCCTTCGCCGGCCATGCTGCGGATGTCCTCCGGCTGCGGCTGCAGGGCTTCCAGCACATAGGCCAGCGGCAGGATCAACGTCTCGCCCGCCACCGCCACGGTCATGCCGTCGAGGATGGCCAGGGTCAGCGGCAGCCGGATCAGGGTACGCGTTCCAGTGCCCAGGCTGCTTTCGATCTGTACTTCACCGCCCAGCGCCTGGATATTGCGACGGACGACGTCCATGCCCACGCCGCGCCCGGAGAGATCGGTGACGGCGTCGGCGGTGGAGAAGCCCGGCTGGAAGATCAGGTCCCAGACCTGCGAGTCGGTGGGATTGTCGGGCACGCTCAGGCCGCGTTCGGCCGCCTTGGCGAGGATCCTGGCGCGATCCAGGCCGCGTCCGTCGTCGCTGACTTCGATGACGATGTGGCCTCCCTGGTGCGACGCCGCCAGGGTGATGGTGCCGGTCTCGTCCTTGCCTGCGCCCTTGCGCACGTCCGGCATTTCCAGCCCGTGGTCGATGGAGTTGCGGACCAGGTGGACGAGCGGATCGGCGATCTTCTCGATCAGGCCCTTGTCCAGTTCGGTGCCTTCACCGATGGTGCGCAGGCGGACCTGCTTGCCGAGGCGGGTGGAGAGGTCGCGGACCAGGCGCGGGAAGCGGCGGAACACGGCGTCGACCGGCAGCATGCGCACGCCGATGACGGCTTCCTGCAGGTCGCGGGTGTTGCGTTCGAGCTGATCCAGGCCGGCGAACAGGCTCTCGGCAAGCACCGGATCCAGCGCATGCGAGACCTGCTTGAGCATGGCCTGGGTGATGACCAGTTCACCGACCAGATTGATCAGCGCGTCCACCTTGTCGACACTGACGCGGATCGAGGTTTCCGCATCCTGGCTGGTGCCAGGGGTGCCACTGGCGGCAGGGGCGGCGGCAACGGGGGGTACTGCAGCAACGGGCGTGGAAGGGGCGTTGGCTGTTGTATCGGGGGCGCGGGTGGCCAGGCTCGGCGGCGCGGCCGGACGGATGTCCAGTTCGCAGTCGTCCAGCACCCACGCAAAGGTGTCTTCGATCTTGCTGCGCGGCACCTTGCCGACCAGGCCGAGGTCCCACGCAAGATGGGCTTCGAGAGGGTCAAGCTGGGCGAAGCCGGGCAGGCGTTCGAGCCGCGCAGCGACCTGCAGCGAGCCGAGATGTTCCAGTTCGCGGATGATGCGCAGCGGATCATTGCCACTCATGAACAGTGAGGGCGCGGGGGTGAAGCCGATCTGCCAGGCTTCGGGCGTATCGTCCACCGGTGCTGCGGCGGCAGCCGCGGCCGGGGCGCTGGCTGCCGGCTGGCCGGACAGCACTGCCTCCAGCCGCGCCTTCACCGCGGCGACGGCCGCCGGATCGGCTGCCTGGCCGTGCTCGGCCTCGCGCAGCAGGGCGCGCAGCACATCCACGGACGACAGCATCGCATCGACCGCGTGGCCTTCCAGCGCGCGCTTGCCGGCGCGCAGCTCGTCCAGCAGCGTTTCCAGTACGTGGGTGAGCGCGGCGATGGCATCGAAGCCGAACGTACCGGCACCGCCCTTGATGGAGTGGGCGGCGCGGAACACCGAGTTGATGATCTCCGCGTCCTGCTGCCCCGACTCCAGGGCCAGCAGGCCGGCCTCCATCGCGTCGAGGCCTTCGCGGCTCTCTTCGAAGAAGGTGGCGTGGAAGCGTTGCAGGTCCATGCTCATGCAGTGGTGATCCGGAAGCGAAGAAGGGGAACGGTGCGGGGCGATCAGCCCAGCACTTTCTGCACGGTGGCGACCAGCTGTTCCGGGTTGAACGGCTTGACCAGCCAGCCGGTGGCGCCGGCGGCCTTGCCTTCGGACTTCTTGTCGGCGGCGGACTCGGTGGTCAGCATCAGCAGCGGCGTGAACTTGTAGTCCGGCAGCTGGCGCAGCTCGCGGATCAGCGCAATGCCGTCCATGTTCGGCATGTTGACGTCGGTGACCACCGCGTTGAAGCGCTGTCCCTTCGCGCGGCCGAGCGCGACCGCGCCGTCTTCAGCTTCTTCGACGGCAAAACCGGCCGAGGTGAGGGCGAAGGACACCATCTGGCGCATCGACGCCGAATCGTCCACCACCAAGATACGTGCGCTCATGCAGCGTTCTCCACAGATTTCAGGTTGTCATGGGGTACGTCCAGGCCCAGGGCCTGGGTGACGCCCAGCAGGCGCGCGGCGTCACGGAAGGTTGCAGTGCAACCGTGGAAGCCGGTGTCCAGGCCCGCCTCGCGGCGTGCCTGCACGAATGCACACAGCACCTGCACGGCGGCGGTGTGGACGCGGCCGACCTGGCTTGCATCCAGGGTCAGCTCGCCAACCTGCGCTACCAGCGGGGCGAGGCGGTTCTTGAGCTCGGTGCTGGTCTCGATGCCGAGATCCTCACCCAGTTCGACAGTGCTCATCGTTGCTCCGGACAAACGGTTCCGTCATCCATATCGGCACCCGCCAGGGGTTCTTTAGGGGGCGGTGAGGCCCTGCGTGCCCGTTCCGACGGGCCCGGGCCACGCGTGGACCCCGCCTCAGTTGAGCAGGCGGGTGGCGTCGAGCAGGATCATCGGCCGTTGGCTGACGCGGGCCACACCACGGAAGAGGTCGTTGGAGATCTGGCAGATGCGGGCGGTATCCGGTGGCTCGATCTGCGAATCAGTGAGATTGGCGACGTCTTCCACGGCCGAGACGCGCAGGCCGATGGTCTCGCCGTCTTCCTCCAGCACCACGATGCGGGTCTGTGCGTCGTCCTCGGCCGCCGCTGCGCCCAGGTGCAGCCCAAGGTCCATCACGGGCACCACCTGGCCGCGCAGGTTCATGATCCCCAGCATCGCCGGCGCAGTGCCGCGCAGCGGCAGCAGGGGTACCGGCAGTACCACCTCCTGCACTTTCAGCAGTTCCAGTGCATAGGCCTGGCTGCCACAGCGCATCCGCAGCCAGCGCGAGGTGCGCTCGTTCGCGCGGCGGTGCTGCGGATGCGGGCTGTTGGCGGGTCGATGGGCCTGCGCCTGCAGTTCCTGCCAGCTGGCAGGGCGGCTGGCGGCGGGTGCTTCGAGGGCGACACGCGGCGGTGCAGCCGCTGCCGGCGGCGCAGCGGCGGGTGCCGGGGGCACGATCCGCGCGGGCGCCACCGGATCCACCCCTTCGCCGCTGGCGGCGGCCTCGAAGGCAGCCTGCAGCGCGGGGCTGTCGGTGTGGGCCAGCAACGGGCTTTCCGCGCCGTCGGTCTCGTAGATCACCTCATCGGGCAGATCGTCCCAGGTCGGCTGGCGTTCGGCAGCGGCCGGTGCAGCGGACTGGCTGGCGGCCTCGAAGGCGGCCGCCAGAGCGGCGTCATCCACGGGCACCACGTCGCTGCTGCCGGTTTCGTAGATGACCTCTGCCGGCAGGTCGTCCCAGGTCGGCTCGCGTTCGGCGATCGCCGCCGGAAGCGCCGTGTTGCCTGCATCGGGGTTGGCCGCCACCGGGGCGATCGCTTCGCCCAGCAGCTCGTCCAGATAGTCGTCCAGCACGCCGGTGGTGTTCATGCGGCCTGCTCCAGCGCGCGCGCATCCTCGCCAAGGATCCAGTTCAGCGCGCGACGGTAGGCCGCGAGCCCGCGGCCGGGATAGTCCTCGCCGACGCTCGGCAGGGTCAGGCCGGCCGCGTTGCTGACCCGCGTGTCGATCGGAATCG
This sequence comes from Stenotrophomonas sp. RS-48, assembly GCF_030053245.1. Lineage (NCBI taxonomy): Bacteria > Pseudomonadati > Pseudomonadota > Gammaproteobacteria > Lysobacterales > Lysobacteraceae > Stenotrophomonas > Stenotrophomonas sp. RS-48. The sequence goes on along the minus strand of NZ_JASGBV010000078.1, from coordinate 35,634 downwards.
CATCCTCCCAGACGCGTGCGCCGTGACGGTCCTGCATGCTGCGCAGTGATTCGTTGCCGGTGCGGGTGCGGCGGTCGAACAGGGTGGGCAGGATCGAGATCGGCAGCGGGCGCCGGCGCGAGCGCTCGACCATCTCACCGGTGCGCACCATGCCGTCCAGCCCGTGCAGTGCCAGCGGCTCGGCCTGCGTCGGAATGATCAGGCGGTCCGCTGCCGCGAGCGCATTGATCATCAGCAGGCCGAGTGTGGGCGCGCAGTCCAGCAGGATGTAGTCGTGCTGGCCCTGGTGCCGTGCCAGCGCGTTCTGCAGCGCCAGGCCAAGGCCCGGCTGGTTGGCGCTGCGGCGCTCCAGCGTGGCCAGTGCCGGCTGTGCACAGACGTAGTCTAGGCCGCTGACGCTGCTGGTGTGGCAAAGGCTGGACAGCTCGGCCGGAGGTGCGCCGAACAGCTCAAGTACGCCGGTCGGTGGCGGGTCCACCGGCACGCCGAAGGCGCGGCTGAGCGAGGCGTGGGGATCAAGATCGATCAGCAGCACGCGATGGCCCTGCGTGGCCAGGTTGCGACCGAGGGCCAGGGTGGTCGTCGTCTTGCCGACTCCGCCCTTCTGGTTGGCGACTGCCCAGATGCGCATGGGTTTACTCCTTCATTGCCGGGGGAGCGGCGGCGCCGACACGGCTGCCAGCCGGCACCGGTGGCAACTGCACCGGTGCGATGGGGGACGGGGAGGGCACTGTGGCGGGTGTTGCCGCAGGCCCGGCGGACGGGTCGGCCGCGCCGTTGGCGGCGTTCAGGCGCTGGCCCAGCGGGTCGACCGAGTGCGAGGTGTCGGCCAGGATGATGACCATCACCCTCCGGTTGCGGTTGCGACCCTGCGCACTGTCGTTGTCCTCGCGCGGGCGGAACTGGCCGTAGCCGACCATGGCCAGACGCGAAGGCTGCAGGCCCTGGTCGGCGAACAGGTGGACCACGCTGGCGGCCCGCGCGGCCGACAGTTCCCAGTTGGAGGGGAAGGTGGCGGTGGCGATCGGCACGTTGTCGGTGTGGCCTTCCACCCGCACGCTGTTGGGTACGTCGCGCAGCACACCGGCCAGGCTGGACAGCGTCCCGCGCGCGTGCACGTCCAGCGCCGCCGAGCCGGTCGGGAACAGGATGTCGCTGTTGATCTCCACTTCGATCCACAGCTCGGTGCGGCGCACGCTGATCATGCCGCGCTCGATCAGCGGCGACAGCGCGGCGGTCAACCGGTCGGCGATGCTGCTGAGCTGGCGCTCGGCACGGGCGATCTGCTGCTGGTCGTGCACCGAGACCGGCATGCGCATCTGCGAGGCCATGGCCGGCAGCAGGGTAGGGTCGTGCGAGGGTGCCGGTGCGGACGGGCCGATCTTGGTGCCGGACTTGATCACCGAAGGACTGTCCCAGCCGCCCCCCTGCACCTGCTTGTTGCCGACCTGCACCGGATTGATGGTGCGCGGCGCGCCACCAAAGGCATCGGTGAGCGCATCGGCCATGATCCGGTACTTGCCTTCGTTGATCGAGGAGATCGCATACATCACCACGAAGAAGGCCAGCAGCAGCGTCATCAGATCGGCATAGGGGATCGCCCATGCTTCATGGTTGGCGTGCTCTTCGTGGTGTCTGCGGCGGGCCATGTCAGTGCAGGAAGCCGGACAGGTTGGTTTCGATGTTCCGCGGGTTCTCGCCCTGCGCGATCGAGATCAGGCCTTCGATGACCATCTCGCGGTCGCGGCTGTTGTGGGCGATCACTCCCTTCAGCTTGGCGGCGATCGGCAGGAACAGCAGGTTGGCCGACGCGATGCCGTAGATGGTGGCGGTGAAGGCGGCGGCGATGCCATGCCCCAGCTTGCTGGGGTCGGCCAGGTTCTTCATGACGGCGATCAGGCCCAGCACCGCACCGATGATGCCCAGCGTCGGCGCATAGATGCCCATGCCCTCGAAGACCTTGGCAGCGGCCTGGTCACGGTGTTCCTGGCTGCCCAGCTCGATCTCCAGCATGTGCCGGATCGATTCGGGCTCGACGCCATCGACCAGCAGCTGCAGGCCTTTGCGCAGGAACGGATCCTGCTGCGCTTCCACCTGCGCTTCCAGGCCCAGCAGGCCCTGGCGGCGGGCGATGTTGCTCCACTCGACGATCTGCTGGATCAGCTCGCGACGATCGCTGTGCGGCGGGCGCACGACCCAGCGCACGATCCGGAAGGCATGCCTGAATACGGCGGGTGCGGTGTGCAGCAGGATCGCGGCGATGGTGCCGACGATGACGATCACGAACGCCGCAGGCGACCACAGGGACGCCAGTCCGGCGCCCTTGAGGATGCTGCCGCCGACCAGTGAGGCCAGGGCGAGAAAGAGTCCGATGAGGCTGAGTCTATCCATGGGTCCGGTATCGGCGTGTGTGAATGGGACTTGAGACACCGGTCGATCGCGTACAGACGGTAGTCACAGTTTCTGGTTCGCCAGGCATGGCCCGGCGAGCGTCATCGCAGGCCATCCACGTCGAGGATGAGGGCCATCCGGCCATCACCGATCAGCGTCGCACCGGCGTAGCCGCGCAGGCCGCGCAGGGCCTTCGGCAATGGCTTGATGACCACTTCCTCGCGCCCACGGACCTGGTCCACGACCAGGCCGAAGCGCGCCTCGCCGGCCTGCAGCACCACGATGGTGAGCAGCGCCGAGGCGGCCGGCGTCACATCCAGCCACTGGCGCAGATCGACCAGCGGCAGGGTGTGCGAGCGACGATCCAGCACCGCCCGGCCATCGAACCAGCCCAGCGAGGTGCGCGGTGCATGCAGCACTTCCATCACGCGCGCCAGCGGCAGCGCATAGACGTCCTCGCCGGCCTGCACCAGCAGGGTTGGCAGGATCGCCAGGGTCAGCGGCACGCGGATCAGGAAGCGGCTGCCCCGACCCAGTTCCGACTGGATCTGGATCTGCCCACTGAGCTCGCGGATGCGCGACTGCACCACATCCATGCCGACGCCGCGGCCGGAGATGTCGGTCACCTGCTGCTTGGTGGAGAAGCCGGGCAGGAACACCAGGTGCAGGCATTCCTCGCTGCTCAGCCGGGCCGCCGCCTCCGGGTCGATCAAGCCCTTTTCGCGTGCTTTCGCGCGCAGTTTTTCCGGATCGATGCCGGCGCCATCGTCCTGCACCTCGATGCTGACGTAGTCGCCTTCCTGCTGGGCCGACAGACGCACGTGGCCCATGCGTGGCTTGCCCTGTGCTTCGCGCAGATCGGGCATCTCCACACCATGGTCGATGGCGTTGCGGACCAGGTGCACCAGCGGGTCGGCCAGGGCCTCGACCAGGTTGCGGTCAAGCTCGGTTTCGGCGCCGACCAGCTCCAGGTCCACTTCCTTCTTCAGCGAGCGGGCAACATCGCGGGCGACCTTGGGGAAGCGCGAGAACACCTTGCCGACCGGTTGCATGCGCGTGCGCATCACTGCCGACTGCAGGCGCGCGGTGGCGATGTCCAGGGTCGACACGGCGCGGTCCAGTTCCTCGTCGCGCAGGCGCGCACGCAGGGTCTTGAGCCGGTTGCGCGACAGCACCAGCTCGCCGATCAGGTTGACGATCGCATCCAGCCGCTTGGTATCCACGCGCACGGTGTGCTCGGCCTCGGCCACCGGCTTGTTGGCCGCGGGCTTGGCAGCGGCGGCCGCGGGGCGCGGTGCGGGCAGTGCAGGCGCAGGCGCCGGCGGAGCAGCCACGGGTTTCGCGCCGGGGGCGGCGCCGCCGTGCAGCTGGTCCAGCAGGGCTTCGAACTCATCCTCGCTGATCAGGCCATCGTCGGCCTTGACCGGCGTCGCCACTGCGGTGGGGGCGTTGCTGCCGTGCAGCTGATCGAGCAGGGCCTCGAACTCGTCGTCGGTGATCAGGTCACCGGCAGCGGGTGCGGCTGCTGTGGGGGCGACAGCAGCCGGCGCAGCAGTGCCGTGCACGTCGAACTGGGCGATCAGGTCCGGCGGGGCATAGCCGGGTTCGTTGCCGGAAGACACGGCATCCAGCATCGATTGCAGGTAGTCCAGGGACTGCTGTGCGGCATCGAAGTGATGCGGCTGCAGCACCGCCTGGCCAGCGCGGGCGGCGCCCAGTGCCTCTTCGGCGGCATGGCACAGCTCGACCATGGCGGTGATGCCGAGGAAGCCGGCGCCGCCCTTGAGCGTGTGATAGCCACGGAACACGGCGTTGAGCTGGTCGGCGTCCTGCGGCGCCTGTTCCAGCGACACCAGCTGTTCGCCGAGGCGATCCAGGATTTCCTGTGCCTCGATGATGAAATCGGCGGTGATGTCGTCGGATACCGCGCTCATGCTTACAGTCCCAGGTCCGACAACAGGTCGTCGGCGTCGTTCTGAGAGACCGCGTGGCGGTCCAGTCCCTTCAGTGCCGGTCCGGCCAGCGCCGGATCGGTGCGATGCTGCTCCGGTGGCAGGCCCAGCGCGCCAAAGCCTTCGTGCACGCGGCGGACGATGCCGACCACGCGACGGATGATCTGTCCGGTCAGGTCCTGATAGCTCTGGGTCAGGGCAATCTCGGTCAGGTTGTGGCGGATGCGTTCCAGCTGCGCATCCTGCCCCGGCTGCAGGCCTTCGGCGCGCAGCTGTTCGGTGAGGCTGCGGCACTCTTCGGCCAGGTCCAGGGTGCGGTGCGTGGCCTGTTCGGTCATCGCCACCACATGGTCCAGGCGCGCGCAGGCGTCGTCCAGCTCGCCCGCCTCGCTGGGGACGGTCGGCAGTTCGCCCAGGGCCTGGCCCAGTTCGCGGGCCAGCCGTGACAGGCCGCTCATCATCGGCTGCGTGCGTGCGGCCACCAGGGCGTCGATGCGCTGGCGCCAGGCGCTCTCGTCGCCGGATTCGAGCGCGTCGAGGGCTTCCTGCAGGCGCAGGACGAGGGCGTTCTTGTCGACCGTGGCGTCCATCAGGCGCTGGCCGCCAGGCGTTCGAAGATCTTGCCCAGTTTCTCTTCCAGCGTCTGCGCGGTGAACGGCTTGATGATGTAGCCGTTCACGCCGCTCTGCGCCGCTTCGATGATCTGCTCGCGCTTGGCCTCGGCGGTGACCATCAGCACCGGCAGGGTCTTGAGCTTGGCATCGGCGCGGATCGCCTTGAGCAGTTCGATGCCGGTCATCACCGGCATGTTCCAGTCGGTGACCACGAAGTCGAACGGCTGGCTCTGCAGCATCGACAGTGCGGCATGCCCGTCCTCGGCTTCGGCGGTGTTGGTGAAGCCCAGATCGCCCAGCAGATTCTTGACGATGCGGCGCATGGTCGAGAAGTCGTCGACGATCAGGATGCGCATGTTCTTGTTCAAAGCGGAGTTCCTTTGTTGTTCAGTCGCCCGCGGTGGCCGTGGCCGCCGCAGGCATGTTCATTCTTCAAGCCCGGCATCCGCGGCCTCGAAGATCTTCAGCCGGCCGCGCAGGCGCAGCACGGCCTGGCCGTGGATCTGGCAGACGCGCGATTCGCTCACGCCGAGAACCGCGCCGATCTCCTTCAGGTTCAGCTCCTGCTCGTAGTACAGCGAGAGCACCAGCTGTTCGCGCTCGGGCAGATGGCCGATGGCCTTGCCCAGTTCGCGGCCGAACTCGCCACGTTCCAGGACCTGCTGCGGTGTCGGTCCGCCCTGGGCGACGGTGTCCAGTTCGCCCTGGTCTTCGATGCGCGATTCCAGGCTCAGCACCTGGCCGCGCGAGGCGTCCTCCATCAGCCGCAGGTATTCGGGCAGTGGCATGTCCATGGCCGCCGCCACCTCGGTGGCACTGGCTGCACGGCCCGTTGTCTGCTCCAGGCGGCGGATGGTGGCGGCCGCATCGCGGGCGCGCCGATGCACCGAGCGCGGTACCCAGTCGCCGCGGCGGATCTCGTCGATCATCGAGCCGCGGATGCGGATCGAGGCATAGGTCTCGAACGAGGCACCCTGGTCGGCGTCGTAGCTGCGCGAGGCTTCGATCAGGCCCATCATGCCGGCCTGGATCAGGTCGTCCACTTCGACGCTGGCCGGCAGGCGTGCGGCCAGGTGATGGGCGATGCGCCGCACCAGGTCCGAGTGCTGGGCGATGACCTCGGTCGCCGCCGAGCGCTGGACTTCCCTGTACTGGGCCGCGCCTTTCATGCTGCCACCCCGCGTTGCTTGAGGATGCGCTCGAGGAAGAATTCAACGCCACCGCGTGGCTCGGTGGGGGCCTGCCAGCGGGCGGTGCGACGGGCGATCTCGGTGATCGCCAGCGCCGCCGGGCTGGATGGATAGGCCTTCACCACCGGCTGCTGGCGCTGCACCGACAGGCGCAGCCAGTCATCCTGCGGCACGCAGCCCAGGTAGTTCAGCGAGACATCGGCAAGGAACTTCTCGCAGACCCGGGTCAGCTTTTCATACAGCACGCGGCCCTCGTTGGGGTCGCGCACCATGTTGGCCACCACCTGGATGCGGTCCACGCCGCGCTCGCGCGACAGCACCTTGATCAGTGCGTAGGCGTCGGTGATCGAGGCCGGCTCGTCGCAGACCACGACAACGGTGTCCTGTGCGGCCTGGCAGAAGGTCAGTACGCCATCGGTGATGCCGGCGGCGGTGTCCACCACCATGATGTCCAGCTCGCGTTCCAGTTCGGAGAACACGTTCACCAGGCCGATGTGCTCGGCCGGGGCCAGCTCGGCCATGTGCCGCCGACCGGACGCGGCCGGCACCACCAGCACGCCGTTCGGACCTTCGACGATCACGTCTTCCAGCGAGCAGCGGCCGGCGACCAGATCCGCCAGGGTGTGGGTGGGATTCAGCCCCAGGATCACGTCGATGTTGGCCAGGCCCAGGTCGGCGTCGAGCAGCAGCGTGCGCTTGCCCATGCCGGCCAGCGCCACGGCCAGGTTGGCCGAGACGTTGGTCTTGCCGACGCCGCCCTTGCCGCCGGTCACGGCGATGGTGCGCACAGGGCCGAGCGGCTCGCTGCGGGTGGCCGACAGCGGGAAGGTCTTGGTCAGCTTGGCGTACTCACGCGACGGCATGGTTCAACTCCGGGTTGCAGGGCATATCGGCCGCTCGGCGCAAATCTTCAAGGCGAAGTACAAGATTGGCCGCACTGGCCCGGTGCAGGTCGTCCGGAACGTCCTGGCCATCGGTCACCCAGGTGATCGGCAGCGCGTGGTCCACCGCGACCGACAGGGCGTTGCCGAAGCGGCCGGTCTCGTCCAGCTTGCTAAGCACCAGGCCCTGCAGGTTGGCCGCGCCGAAGCGGCGCACCACCTCGTCCATGTCGCCGAAGCTGGTATTGGCCGGCAACACCAGCAGGGTGCGGACCTGGCGGGCGGCACGCAGCCACTGCAGCTGGGCGGCCAGGGCGCGGTCGCGCGGGCCCAGGCCGGCGGTATCGATCAGCACCAGCTTGTAGTCCTTCAGGCGCTCCAGCAGCTGGTCCAGGTCGGTACCGCTGTTGGCTTCATGCACCGCGATGCCGAGCTGGCGGCCATAGCCGTACAGCTGCTCGCGGGCACCGATGCGCAGTGTGTCGGTGGTGACCAGGGCCACATCGCGCGGCGCGTGCTTCTCGGCGAAGCGCGAGGCGAGCTTGGCGATGGTGGTGGTCTTGCCGGCCCCGGTTGGACCGACCAGAGCGATCACGCCGCCTTCTTCCAGCGGATCGACCGGCGCGATCGGCAGCCTGCGCGAGATCAGGCCCAGCATCAGCCCGCGGCCCCGGTGGGCTTCGGTATCCAGCGGTATCTGCATGGCCACATCGCGGGCCAGCCCGGCATCGAATCCGTACTCGTCCATCAGGTCCAGGGCGGTCGCCCGCACCGGGCAGCCGCGCAGGCGCTCGTCGGTGAAGCGGTTCATCTCGCGCTCGATGACCTGGCGCATGCCGGCCACTTCGTGGCGCAGCTGGCGGATCTCGGCATCGTCCTGTGCAACCACCGTCAGTACCGGCGCCGGGGCAAGGAGCGGCGCCGGGGCCGGCGCGGTCTCCGCTTCAGCGGCAGCGGCAGGGGCTGGCGTGGTCTCGGCAACGTCCTGCGCGTACGGCGGCTCGGGGTGCACGGACTCGGCCTGCGCAGTGGCCGCAGTGGTGATCGGCAGCGGCGGCGGCAGCACTGCCGGCGCGGGGGATTCGTGATGCTCGTCCTGCGGCGGGTCGATCAGGAAACGGGCGCGGTTGGCGGGCGCCGGTGCGGGAGCCACGACGGCGCTCGCGAACGGCGCGAAGATCTGCTCCGGCAGTGCCGGATCGTTGACGGTGGCACGCGCCAGGGTGGCAGCGAAGCCGGAACTGCCGCGGGTGGGCACGATCTCGTCCGCACTATCCAGGGTGCGGCCGGTGGCACCGACGGCCGCGCGGGCGAGGGCGGCCACGGCCGATGTGGTGGCCGTCACCGGCTGCTGGGCAGGTGTCGCGGAGCGGCGACGGGTGACCGCGGCGATCACTGCATCCGCGGCGGTGCGCGGTTTCGGCGGCGGCGGAGCTACGTCGCGCCGCGAGGCTTCCAGCGCGCGTTGCACCGCGCTCTCGTCATAGTTGGCTGCGGCGACGATCTCGACGCCTTCCTCGATCCGGCGGTTGGACAGGATCACAGCATCGGGACCATGTTCCTTGCGCACCAGGTTCATGGCCGAGCGCATGTCGGCGGCGACGAATCGTTTGATTTTCATGCTGTGGTCACGGGACGGGGACGGCGGGGTGGGGGTGGGAGAACGCGGGTGGTCGGTGGTCTGCACGGAACGAGTTCCCCTTGGCATCTGTCTGTTGCGGTGGTTCGAAGGTGGTGTCTGTTTTCTGACGCATCGGTGGGCGGCGTCAGCTGATCGTTCCGACCAGCTTCAGGCGCTTGTCCTCCGGCACTTCGCTGTACGCCAGTACCGACAGCGATGGAACGCTGTGACGGACCAGGCGTGCCAACGCGGCGCGTACCGGGCCGGGAACCAGCACGACCGCGGGCTCGTTGCGGGCTTCCTGCTTGCTGACACATTCGGCCAGACTCTGATGCAGTCGCTCGGCAAGCCCGGGTTCCAGCGCGGCGCCGTTGCCCTGCGTGGACTCCTGCAAGACGCGTTCCAATTGCGGGTTGAGGGTGAACACCGGCAGCTCCGCCGACATTCCGGCGATCTCCTGCACGATGAAGCGGCCGAGCGCGGTGCGCACTGCGGCGGTGAGCGTGGCCGGGTCCTGGCTGGACGGCGCGTGCTCCACCAGTGCTTCGGCGATCTTGCGCAGCTGGCGGATCGGAATGCGTTCCACCAGCAGGTTCTGCAGCACCCGCACCACGGCCGACAACGGCAGCGCCTTGGGCGTCAGATCTTCGACGAGCTTGGGTGCGCTCTTGGCGAGGTTGGCCAGCAGGTGCTGCACCTCTTCGTGGCCCAGCAGCTCCGGCGCATGCTCGCGGATGAGGTGGGAAAGATGGGTGGCGACCACGGTGGCCGGGTCGACCACGGTGTAGCCCATGGTTTCGGCCTGGGCGCGCTGGTGCGGCTGGATCCAGGTAGCGTCCAGGCCGAAGGCGGGATCCTTGCCGGCGATGCCGTCCAGCGGGCCGAGCGCACTGCCGGGGTCCAGCGCCAGTTCGCGGTCGGGATGGATCTCGGCGGTTGCCACCGGCACGCCATGCACCAGCACGCGGTAGCCGTTGGCCGGCAGTTCCAGGTTGTCGCGGATGTGCACGGATGGAATCAGGAATCCCACGTCCTGGGTCAGCTTGCGCCGCACACCCTTGATGCGTGCCATGAGTTCGCCGCCCTGATTGCTGTCCACCAGCGGAATCAGCCGGTAACCGACCTCCAGCCCCAGCGGGTCGACCGGGCGCAGTTCGTCCCAGCTCAGTTCCGCGGTGGGGGCCGGCGCCGCCGGTCGGCCCAGCGCACTGACCGCGCCGGGGTCGCTGCCGGCAGCGTCGCTCGGGGCCGGGGCCTGTCCCTTCCGGTACAGCTTCCAGGCGATGAAGCCGAGAATGGAGGCAAGCGTCAGGAAAGCGAGGTTGGGCATGCCGGGCACCAGGCCGACCAGGCCGATGATGCCGGCCGTGATGGCCAGGGCACGGTACTGGCCGAACACCTGGCCGGTCATCGCCTGTGCCATGTCCTGCGAGCGCGAGGCACGGGTGACCAGCATCGCCACTGCGCTGGAAACCAGCAGGGCCGGCAGCTGCGCCACCAGACCGTCACCGATGGACAGCAGGGTGTAGGTCGCAGCGGCATCGCCGAACGGCATGCCATGCTGCAGCACGCCCACGGCGAGGCCACCGAGCATGTTGATGAACAGGATCAGGATGCCGGCAATCGCATCACCCCGGATGAACTTGCTGGCGCCGTCCATCGCGCCATAGAAGTCGGCTTCCTCGCGGACCTCCTCGCGGCGCAGCTTGGCTTCTTCGCGCGTCAGCAGGCCGGCGTTGAGATCGGCATCGATGGCCATCTGCTTGCCGGGCATGGCGTCGAGGATGAAGCGCGCGGTCACTTCCGAGACACGGCCGGCGCCCTTGGTGATGACCACGAAGTTGATGATGGTCAGGATGGCGAACACCACGATGCCGACCGCATAGTTGCCGCCGATCACGAATTCACCGAACGCGGCGATGACCTTGCCAGCCGCGTCGTGGCCGTTCTGGCCATTGAGCAGGATGACGCGGGTGGAGGCCACGTTCAGTGCCAGCCGCAGCATGGTGGTGACCAGCAGCACGATCGGGAAGATGGTGAAATCCAGCGGGCGCTTCACGTACACCACCGCCAACAGCACCATCAGCGAGATGGCGATGTTGAAGGTGAACAGCGCATCGAGCACGGGCGCCGCCAGCGGCACCACCACCATCGCCAGCAGCGCCAGCACGATCAGCGGTGCGCCGAGGCCTTGGCGGATCATCTCCAGCAGCCGGCGGGTGTTGAATCCGGACGAGGCCTGCGCGCTCATGCCCGGCCTCCCTTGCCGAATTCATCCACCTCGATGTGCGGGGCGCCCGGCATCGGGCCGGTGCGCCAGGCGCGCAGCTGGTAGACGTAGGACAGGACCTGGGCCACGGCCGAATACAGTCTCACGGGGATTTCCTTTCCGAGTTGGCCTTCCCGATACAAGGCGCGTGCCAAAGGCGGGGCGGAGACGATGGCGACCTTGTTGCCATCGGCGACTTCACGGATGCGCAGGGCGGTCTCGTCCACGCCCAGCGCCACCACGGTGGGCGCGTTCATGGCGCCGCCCTCGTACTTCAGGGCCACGGCGTAGTGGGTCGGGTTGACCACCACCACGTCCGCGGTGGGCACCGCTTCCATCATCCGGCGGTTGGCCATCTGCTGCTGGAGCTGGCGGATGCGGCCCTTCACCTCCGGGCTGCCTTCGCTTTCCTTCATTTCCCGCCGCAGTTCCTCGCGGGTCATCTTCAGCTTGCGCATCCAGTTCCAGCGCTGGTACGGCGCGTCGATCGCCGCCAGCACCAGCATTGCCCCGGCGGTGGCCAGCAGCAGTCGCAGGGTGAAGCCCAGGCCATCGGTGATGGCGGTTTCCAGTGGGTGGTGGATCAACCCGCGCAGGGTGTCGAAGCCGCTCCACACCACCAGTCCGGCGGCGACGCCCACGAACGCCACGCGCAGCAGTGACTTGGTGAATTCAGCGATGGCTTCCGGCCCGTACAGACGTTTGAGGCCGGTCAGCGGGTTCAGCCGATTGATGTCGGGCATCATCGCTTTGGCCGACCAGCGCAATCCGCCCATCACCAGCGGGGCGACGAAGCTGGCCAGCAGGCAGACCAGCACCAGCGGGGTGATCACCAGCATGAACTGCAGCAGCAGGTCGCCAAAGTGGCCGAACAGTTCCTTCGGGTTCTGCCGCAGCCCCTGCTCGGGACTCAACGCCTGTTTCATCCATTGCGTGGCACCACGGCCGATCGAGCCGCCCATGGCCATCACCGCCAGCACGCCGCCACCGAACACCGCGGCGGTCCCCAGTTCGCGGGAACGCGGCAGGTTGCCCTGTTCCCGGGCCTCGCGCAGGCGTTTTTCGGTGGGTTGTTCGGTCTTTTCGCCGGCGGATTCGTTCTCGGACATCACGGGCACTGCGGCAGGGGATGCCGGGCTGCCTGCAAGAACTGTTCCGCGGCGCGTGGTTCACCGCCGGGGCAACGCCCGACGCTAGCCGGGCAGGGCCGGCCGCAGCGGGATGCTCAGCGTGCTGTCGCTGTGCCAGTCCACCTGCAGGGGCTCACCGGCATCGGCGGCTGACTCGTCGCTGACATCGCGTCCGGTGCCGTGGTTCACCTGGTGCATGGCGTCCTTGAGCACGTCCACCTTCACCAGCAGCCGGCTGCCCGCGCCCACACGGCGGGCGACCATGCGGGTGCGATCGAAGGGCAGGTCGGTCCATCGCCCCGGCACCAGCAGCTGCCGCGTGGTCGGGTCGCGTACGTGGCTGGCCCGGCCGACGTAGTAGGACAGCTGCATCCGGCGCCCATCGGGCAGCAGCTCGTACAGGGTGACCGTGAAGTCCATGTCGCGCTTGTTGATGCGGACCTTCAGATCGCCCGAGAAGCGTCCGATCAGGTCCATCGGTGCTGGGAAGGGCTCGGAGAGGAAGGTCAGTGCCGTGTCCGGCTCGTCCCCGGCGGCCACGATCGGGAACGGATAGTAGCCATGCCGGACCTCCGTGCGGTCAGCGAGGTCCACCGTCTGCCGCAGTGTTCCCGGCGTTGGCCGCTGTTCCTGCAACGGGTGATGGTCGCCCTCAGCGGCTGCCGACAGGTAGTACGTGCGGTGGCCGCCCGCAGCGGCATCAAGGGTGGCTGCATGCCCCCAGGTGTTGCTGCCCATCAGCTGGAAGTTGACCTGGTCGGCCAGAAGCGCCGGGCGCGGGGCACCGCGAAGTACGTGGTCCAGCCACTGGAAGGTCAGCGCAGGCGTATCGAACTGCGCGACCGGGTCCACCGTGTAGCCGCGCAGCTGCATCGGCTTGCTGGCGGCCTGGGCACCGCCGTGGTCATACGGCCCGATCAGCAGGACATGATCGGCGTCCGGCCGGTAGCGCATGTGATCGGTGAAGTACTGCAACGCGGAAATCTGGCCGTCGTCGTAGTAGCCGGTAATGGTCAGCACCGGAATGCGGATGTCCCTGAAGTCTTCGGCGTACGGCACCATGGCCTGCCAGTAACCATCATAGGCCGGGTGGGCGAGCCAGCGCTGCAGCCAGCGATTGGGGGTGCCGTCGATCTGGTCGATCTGCCGGTACGGCCGGCCGGAGGCATACCAGCGGCCGGGCAGCTGTGACCACCGGTCCTGCTGCCCATAGGTGTCGGTATCCAGCATCGGGCCATTGGCCACGTAGAAGGCCCAGCCGTAGTTGGCGCTGAGGAATACGTTGTTCTCCATCGGCAGGCCCTGGCCCGGAATGGCAGCCACGTAGGGCACGATGGTCTTCAGTGCCGGATGGTGATGGCGCGCTGCCGCCCATGCGGTGAATCCTTCATAGCTGCCGCCATACATGGCGACCCGACCGTCGCTCCAGGGCTGGCGGCTGACCCAGTCGATCGCGGCATTGGCGTCCACCCCGTCGTGTTCGTAGGGGGCGATGGTGCCGGTACCCTGACCTTTTCCGCGTGCGTCGACCACGATGCCGGCGTAGCCGTGGGCTGCGGCCAGCAGCATCTTCAGACGGTTCTTGGGCGGGTCGGTGTAGATGGTGAACAGCATGGCCGTCGGCAGCGGCGCGGACGCGCTGCGGGGCCGTGCCAGCTGCGCGGACAGCACCACCCCTTCGGCCACGGGGATACGCAATCCGCTGTCGATCACGAAGCGGCGTTGCTGTTCTGCGTCAAGCAGTGCAGGGGCGAGTGCCGCAGCCAGGGTCTGCGCGCGCAACACAGCCTGCAGGCGCACCAGCTCCAGCGCGGCTGACTGCGGCACGGTGGCGGCATCGGCCTGTGCCGCAAGCGCCTGCGTCAGCTGCGCCTGTACCGCAGCGGGAGGCAAGGCAAGCGCTGCATCGGCCTGCACGGCGGCAACATCATCCAGGCCAGCAAAGGCCGAATGGAAGGCGCGCGAATACGCTTCCGCATCCCGCGCGCCAGTGCTTGCCAGCAGCATCGGCATCCAGCGCTGGGCCGCCGCGCCATCGCCGGCAGCGGCCAGCGTCGCGCGCAGCTTCTCGATCATGGCGCGTGCCTCGGCGTAGCGGCCCGTGGCCAGCAGCGCATGGCAGCGCTGTGCATCGGTCAACGTTGCCGACTGCAACAGCTCCGTACCCAGCGCCTGCAGTGCCGTATCCACCTGTGCTGGCGGCGCATCGCGGGGCAGCGACCACCGCAGATCGCTGGCGGCCACGCGGGTGCAGGTGAGCGCCAGCAGCAGGCCAGCAAGAAGAGCGCGTAAGGTCACGGGGTGTTCCTTGCAATGGCGGGCGCGTGGCCATCATACGGTGGGTGGCCGCCCGCCGCGGAGAGTCCGACGTTACCCCGGCGGGGCCGGTGGGGGCGGGGTCTGCGCCAGCTCCACCCGTGGCCGCGGCAGGTCGTGCAGTTGCATGAAACGGCCCGCATCGACCGGGCGGCCGAGCAGGTAGCCCTGCAGGTAATCGCACCCCAGCCGCTCAAGGTAGGCCCGCTGGGCAGCCGTTTCCACGCCCTCGGCAACAATGTCCATGTCCAGTGCATGGCCCAGCGCCACGATCGCCGATACGATCACCACGTCCTCCGCGCTGTGTTCGAGATCGCGCACGAAGGCGTGGTCGATCTTGATCTCGGTGGCCGGCAGGCGCTTGAGGTACAGCAGACTGGAGTAGCCGGTGCCGAAATCGTCGATGGAGATGCCGACCCCCAGCACCGACAACGCCTGCAGCAGCCGCAAACTGGTGTCGGTGTCGCGCATCACGGTGCTTTCGGTGATCTCCAGCACCAGGTTGCGCGGCGTGATGCGATGCCGCTCGATCACGTCGCGCACATCGCGCAGCAGGTGCGGCGAGCTGAACTGGACCGGCGACAGGTTGACCGATATCGACCAGCCCTCGTGGCCGGCGTCGTGCCAGTGCCGCAGTTGCAGGCACGCCTGGTCCAGCGCCCAGCGGCCGATCTCGTTGATCGCGCCGCTGCGCTCGGCCAGGCGGATGAAGCGATCCGGTGGAATCAGGCCCTGTTCCGGATGACGCCAGCGGATCAGCGCCTCGGCGCCGGCGACCTTCTGGGTGGCCACGCGGATCTTCGGCTGGTAGTGCAGGAACAGCTGTTCGCTGCCGATCGCCCTGCGCAGGTCGGCCAGCAGGCGGAACTGCTGTTCGGCGCTGTCGTTCATCCAATCCGCAAACAGGACAAAGGAGTTTCGGCCGGATTCCTTGGCCTGGTACATCGCAGCGTCGGCGAAGGCCATCAGCTGGCGTTCGCTGGCGGCGTGGTCGGGGCAGATGGCGATGCCGATGCTGGCAGTCACCTGAAGTTCGTTGTCGGGCAGCAGCGGGCCGCCTCCCACCGCCTGCAGGATGCGCCGGGCCAGGGTCGGCAGGTCCTCGTCATGGTCGATGCGCACCACCAGCACGAACTCGTCGCCGCCGAGCCGCGCCAGCAGGTCGTTCGGCCGCAGCAGCTGGCGGGTGCGCTCGGCGACGGCCACCAGCAGGGCATCGCCGGCCTGGTGGCCATAGGCATCGTTGACCTGCTTGAAGCCATCCAGGTCCATGAACATCACCGCGAAGCGGCTGCCGCCCTGTTCGGCTTCGGCCAGTGACTGCACGATGCGCCGTTGCAGCAGCAGCCGGTTCGGAAGGCGGGTCAAGGGGTCGTGCAGCGCGGCCTGGGTCAATTCCTCCTGCGCATCCGTCAGCGAGGTGCTCAGCATCGCGTTGCGAAGGCGCAGCAGCTGCGCTTCCACCCGCTGGTCCAGCCAGGACACCACCAGCACCACCGCCAGGATCGCGACGGTCAGCACCACCACCAGCATCGCCAGCCAGGTGCTCTGCAGGCCATCGCCCACCGCAGCGCCGCAGATGCTGCCCTGTGGAAAGCGTGCGGCGGCCATGCCGGTGTAGTGCATGCCCACGATGGCCAGACCGAGCAGGCCGGCGGCGGCCAGCCGGTCACCGACCCGGGTGCGCTGCGCGCGCAGGCGGAAGGCGACGTAGAGGGCGGTCCAGGATGCAGCGACCGCAACCAGCAGCGACAGCAGCAGCCAGCCCGTGTGGTAGTCGATGCCGGGTTGCATGCGCATCGCGGCCATGCCGACGTAATGCATGCCGGCAATGCCGGTGCCCATCAGCAAGGCGCCCCCTGCCAGGCGGGGATGTGGCAGGGTGGGCAGCGAGACCAGCCAGAGCGCGAACACCGACGAGGCGATGGCCAGGGCGAGCGACAGCAGGGTGATCGGCAGGTCGTAGCCCAGCGGAATGGGCAGGTCGAAGGCCAGCATGCCGATGAAGTGCATCGACCAGATGCCCAGGCCCATCGCGAAGCCGCCACCGAGCCGCCACCACCAGGTCGCGCCCCTGCCGGGTGCCGTGACCGTGCGTCCGGCCATCGCCAATGCCGTGTAGGAAGCCATCACGGCCACCAACAGCGAGACTGCCACCAGCCATGCGTTGTACGTGCCTACCAGCATTCGTCAGTCTCCCGGACCTGCCTGTCGACGGAAACTACGGTGGGGCATGCATGTGGCAGGCAGCCAGAAGCGGCCGCCAGGTGCGGCATCCCCCCGGTTGCCGCGTATTCACTCTAACGCGCGTCCCCGGGGGGACGGCAAGCAGCAAAGCGTGATGGAAGCGTCAGTGTGTGACCGCGTCCGCAGCCTGGAACGCCGCATCGAACAGTCGTTGCACCGGGGGCCCCATTTCGCCGGCCAGCAGGACCAGCAGGAACAGGCCCAGCAGCAGCGACACCGGCAGGCCGAGCTGGATCGGATTGAGCGCAGGTGCCGCACGGGCGAGCACGCCGAACGCCAGGTTCACCGCCAGCATCGCCACCGTCAACGGAATGGCCAGTGTCAACGCACCGCGCAGCACGGTCAGCAGGAACGTCGGGGCGATGCTGAAGAACGCGTGCGGATCGGGCAGCGGCGCACCGATCGGCAGTGCCCGGTAGCTGTCCACGACCAGCGAGATCAGCGCGAGGTGGCCGTTCGCGGTGAAGAACAGCAGGCCGAACAACAGGTAGAACCACTGCCCGATCACGCCGGAGGTGCCGCCGCGCAGGGGGTCGCTCATCTGCGCGAACGCCAGGCCGGTGCCCTGTGCCACCAGTTCGCCGGCCATCGCGCCAGCTTCGAACACCAGCCGCAGCAGGAAGCCGATGGCCACGCCGATGGCCAGCTCACGGGCGATGGTCAGCACGGTGGCCGCATCGAAGCCGGTCCACTCCGGCACGGGCGGCAGCAGCGGGGCGAGCGCGATGGCGAGGGTACCGGCCAGTACCACGCGGATCCGCGCCGGCACCGCACGGGTGCCGACCATGGGCATGGCCATGGCTACCGCGCCGATGCGCAGCATCGTCCACAGCACGGTGCCGATCATGCCGAAGGCCTGCAGGCCGTCGGCAGCCATCTGGGTGGCGGCATCCATCGCGGTGCGCGTCCTAGCCGATCAGGTGCGGAATGCGCTGGAACAGCAGCGTGGTGTATTCGACCAGATGGCCGATCAGCAGGCTGCCCAGGGCGAACAGCACGGCGGTCAACGCTGCCGCTTTGGCGACGAAGGCGATGGTGGGCTCATTGAGCTGGGTCGCGGCCTGCACGACACCGACCACCACACCTACCACCAGTACGGTCAGCAGCAGCGGGCCAGCCACCCACAGTACGGCAATCAGGCCGCCACGCAGTTCGGTCAGGGCAAGTTCGGGAGACATCGTCTTTCCATCGGTAGCGCCGGGTCCTGCCCGGCGGTGGTCAATGCGGCCGCCGGCAATGGCGGGAGGCCCCTGCAATCACGCCGGTCCGGGTCACGCCGGATTGAAGCTGGCCGCCAGCGTTCCCACCGTCAGCACCCAGCCGTCGACGAGCACGAACAGCAGGATCTTGAACGGTGCCGAGACCAGCATCGGTGACAGCATCATCATGCCCATCGACATCAGCACGCTGGCCACGACCAGATCGATGATCACGAACGGGATGAAGATCAGGAAACCGATCTCGAAGGCGGTCTTCAGTTCGCTGGTCACGAACGAGGCGACCAGGACCGGGAACGGGATCGCATCCGGGCTGGCGTAGGTGCCGTGCCCGGCGATGCCGGCGAAGGTCATCAGGTCGGTCTCGCGGATCTGCGCCAGCATGAAGCCGCGCAGCGGCTGGGTGGTCAGCGTCCACGCGGTCTGGAAGTCGATCTGGCCGTTGAGGTAGGGCGCCATTCCGCTGCTCCACGCCTTGTCCCAGGTGGGCATCATCACCATCGCGGTGAGGAACAGGGCCAGGCCCAGCAGCACCTGGTTGGACGGGGTCTGGCCGGTGCCCAGTGCCTGCCGCAGCAGGCCCAGCACGATGATGATGCGGGTGAACGAGGTCAGCACCAGCAGCATCGACGGGATCAGGGTGATCGCCGTCATCAGCAGCAGTGTCTGCAGCGGCAGGCTGACCGGCTGGCCACCGATCCTGCCCACGTTGACATCCGGCAGTGGCGTGGTCGGAGCAGCGCCCGGCGCGGCAAAGGCGAGCGCGGGCAGCAGGCACAGGGCAATCAGCAGCAGCCACGCGATCAGGGTAGCTGGACGGGTACGGATGACACGCATGTCAGGGGTCCTTGCGCAGCCGCTGCTGCAGCAGCTGGGCGAAATTCGGCAGGTTCTTCAGGTCCGGCACGCGCACCGGCGCGGGCGGCGGCAGCGGTTCGGAAAGGGTGTGCAGGGCGTTGATGCTGCCGGCGGTGACGCCCAGCAGCAGTTGTTGGCCGTTGACCTCCACCACCACGACGCGTTCCTTGGCGCCGACGCTGAGGCTGGCCACCAGCTTCATGCCGTCGGCCGGGCGGAAGCCGCTGCCGGGCAGGCGCTTGAGCAGCCAGCCCAGGCCGACCACCAGGGCCAGCACGGCCAGCAGCGCCAGCACCGCGCCGAACAGGCCCGGTGCCGAGGCCGCGTGCTGGCCGACCGGGGCGGCGGCCTTGCCGACGCCCAGCAGGGTGGACGCCAGCAGGCTCAACGCAGTCTCCGGATGCGTTCGCTCGGGCTGACCACATCGGTCAGGCGCACGCCGAAGCGGTCATTGATCACCACGACCTCGCCATGCGCGATCAGGGTGCCGTTGACGAATACGTCGAGCGATTCACCGGCGCCACGCTCCAGCTCCACCACCGAACCCTGGTTGAGCTGCAGCAGGTTGCGGATCGGCAGGCGGGCGCGGCCGACTTCCAGCGACAGGGTCACCGGCACGTCGAGGATCACGTCCAGATTCAGATCGACCCCGGAGGCCTCGTCGGCGTGCAGGGTGCCGAACTGGGCCGGAGTCGGTTCGAGGGCGTCGGTATCGTTCATTGCGGGTCTTCCTGGATGACGGGTACGCGCGGGCGGGTGCCCGGCGGATGGGTAGCAGTGATCTTCACGGCATTCATGCCGTTGGCGATGCCGAATTCGCCGGTGAACACCGGGATGTTCTCCACACACAGCGGCACCTGCGGGCTCAGCTCGATCGGCAGGATGTCGCCGACCTTCAACCGGGTCAGGTCACGCAGGGTCATGCGCTTGCTGGCCAGCACGCTGGACAGGGTCACTTCGGCGATGTTGAGCTGCTCGCGCAGGGTCTGGCCCCAGCTTTCGTCGCGGTCGTTGCGATCGCTCTGGATGCCGGCATCGAGCAGCTCCCGGATCGGTTCGAGCATCGAGTACGGCAGGGTGACGTGGATGTCGCCGCCACCGCCGTCGAGCTCGACATGCAGGCGGCACACCACCACGTATTCGCGCGGGGTCACGATGTTCGCGAAGTGCGGGTTGATCTCCGAGTTGATGTACTCGAATTCCACGTCCATCACCGGTGCCCACGCTTCGCGCAGGTCGGCGAAGGTCTGCTTCAGCAGCAGATGGATCACGCGCATCTCGGTGGCGGTGAACTCGCGGCCTTCGATCCGGGTTGGGTAGCGCCCGTCGCCGCCGAAGAAGTTGTCGACGATGGCGAACACCAGGGTCGGCTCGAACACGATCAGGCCGGTGCCGCGCAGTGGCTTGAAACGGATCAGGTTCAGGTTGGTCGGCACATACAGCGAATGCATGTAGTCGTTGAACTTGATCAGCTCGATGCCGCGCACCGACAGTTCGGCCGAGCGCCGGATCAGGTTGAACAGGCCGATGCGCCACAGGCGTGCAAAGCGCTCGTGGACCATTTCCAGCGTCGGCATGCGGCCGCGGATGATGCGGTCCTGGCTGGCGAAGTCGTATGAACGGGCTTCGCCGGAGGGCGGCTCCGGGTCGGTCTCGACCGCGCCGCTGTCCACGCCGTGGAGCAGGGCATCGATCTCGTCCTGGGACAGCAGATCATTCATCGGTGGGCCCTTACTGGGTCACGAAGCTGGTGAACAGCAGATCGTCGGCACCATTGCTGCCGGTCTCGGCCTTGAGCACCTTCTGCACCTCGGCCAGCGAATCGGCCTGCAGCTTCTTCTTGCCGGCGATATCGGCGATCTGTGCCGGCTCGACCTGCGAGAACAGCATCAGCAGTCGTGCACGCAGGGCCGGGGCGTGGGTCTTGATCGCCTCCAGCGCGGCCGGATCACGGGTCATCAGCTGCACTTCCAGCTGCAGGTAGCGCGGGCCGTCGATGGGACCATTGAGGTTGACCACGAACGCGGGCTCCAGCGCGAAGTACTGCGCCGGTGCCGGCGTGGCGTTCTTCTTCTTCGGCGCCTGGCTGGTCTTTTCTTCCTGCGTGGACTGGGTGAAGAACCACACGCCGCCACCGGCGGCAGCGGCAGCCAGTACGGCCACCAGCGCGGTGATCAGGATCGGACTGCGCGGCGTGCGGGCCTTGTCCTTTTCGACGTTCTTCTTGGTTTTGTCAGCGGCTGCGGCCACGAGGTGAAGCTCCTGAGGGTTGCTTCACCGGGATATGCAAGGGGTGTGCCGATGCACCGGGAACAGGGTGCGACGGAATTCCGTCGGGGTGCCGGTGGGGCCGTGCGGAGCAAGCTCCGCACCCACCAACGCGATGCTGGCAGGTGCCAACCACATCGCTCTGGTGGGTGCCAACCGCTCCGCTCTGGTGGGTGCCAACCTTGGTTGGCACACCTGTCAGGCGTATGCGTCCAGCAGGCCACGCTGGCGGATCAACGGGGTGGCCGGCAGGCTGGCATCACCCCGCGTCGGTTCTCCGTCACCCCGACCTGCCTCCTGCCCGGCCTGGCCGGCAGGTGCGCCACCGCCGCCCGGCTGATGGCCGACATCGGCGTGGGCCAGCTGGAAGCCTTGTTCGCCCAGCAGTTCACGCAGGCGTGGCAGGCTGCTTTCCAGCGCCTGGCGGACATCCACGTGCGGGCTGCTGAAACTGGCGTGGACCTTGTCGCCGTTGAGCTGCAGGCGTACGTCCACCGGCCCCAGATCGTCCGGGCTCAGTCGGATGTGGGCGTGGCCGATCTTCTGGTCGGCCAGCCAGCCCAGGCGGGCGCCAATGGCCTGGTCGAATCCATCGTCGCCAAGCACCGGCTTCGGCGTCGGTTCACCGTTGAAGACCGCGCTGCTGGACAGCGCCGCCTTCAGATCCTGCAGTGCGGCGGGCAGGGGCGCCTGCAGGGGTGCAGGCGGGGCACGATCACCCTGCAACGTGCTGTCGGTGTCACCGCTGCGCTCCAGCGCGGCGTCGCCCGTCGGCAGCACAGGCAGGGACAGTGCGCCGTCCTCGCCATCGACGCCCGTGGCGGGTGACTGCACCACGGCGGCAGGCGACGCGGCAACCGGCGATGGGGGGGCGGTGGTCGCCGCCAGGGCCGGAGGCGCTGTGCCCGTTGCGGACGGTGGGACGCTGGCCGCAGGGTCGGCGGGCAGTGGGGTGGCCAGCACCAGCCCGGCCAGTCCAAATGGAGGCCAGGGCGCTTCGTCGGTTTCCGTCGTCGCGTCCTGGTCGGTCGCAGCCTTGCCGGCCGGTGGCGCAGCGGCCTCGCCCGTAGCCTGCTCGCTGGCGGGGGGCCGCACGCTGGCGGCGTCATCGCTGCCGGTGGCCGCAACGCCGGTCGGCGCGGGGCTGTCCGCGGGCGGGACGGTCGCACCGCCCTGCAGCAGCTGACCGAAGTCCTTGCCGCCTTCGCTGCGTGCCGTGCGCGACGGGCTGCTGCCCACGCCGGGCGGAGTGGCCGTCGTGCTGCTGCCCGAAAGCGCGGCGGGCGTCACGAACGGCCTCCGGTGTCTGCGCCGTCCTGGTCCTCGGCCTGCGCCAGGCGGGAGCGGCGCGCGCCGATGTCATCCATCTCGCGCTGGTCGCGGCGGTCTGTCACCACCTTTTCCTGTGCGCGATAGCTGGCGGCCAGCTGCTCCAGTACCGCCTTGTCGCGGCTGGCCAGGATCAGGCGCGCGCGTTCGGCTTCGACCTTCTCGCGGTTGCCGTCGACGGTGCGCTGCTGTTGCTCCACCGCACTGTCGAGGCGGTCAAGGAACGCACGCCGGTTCAACAGCTGGGCGGGACTGGTCGCGGCCATCTGTGCGTTGGCGTACTCCTCGGCATAACGTCGCAGTTCGTCCAGACGCGACAGGTGAGTGTCGAGAAGGCGCTGGCGCTCGGCCAGGTCGCGGGCGACCGCATCTTCATGTTCCTGTGCCCGCCTCAGCAGAGGGTCGATACGCTTGGACTGGTTCATCGCTTACACCTCGTTTTCCACCAGGCGCTGCAGCGCCGCCTGGCTGTGCGGGAGATCCGCGGCCTTGGCCACGTCCTGTCCCAGGAATTCCATGATTTCCGGCCAGCGTTCCAGGGCTTCGTCGGTGGCTGCGTCGTTGCCGCGCTGGTAGGCGCCGATGGCGATCAGGTCGCGGTTGGCCGAGTAGGCCGACACCAGCCGCTTGAGCTTGCGGATGCGCAGGCGCCACGGTTCGTCGGCGATTTCCGTGACCACGCGGCTGACGGACGATTCCACGTCGATGGCCGGGTACAGGCCGCTGTCCGCGACCCGGCGCGACAGCAGGATGTGGCCGTCGAGGATCGCGCGTGCGGCGTCTGCGATCGGATCCTGCGGATCGTCGCCTTCGGTCAGCACGGTGTAGAACGCGGTGATGGAGCCGCGCCCCTTGGCGCCGTTGCCGGCGCGTTCGACCAGCGCGGGCAGCTTGGCGAACACCGACGGCGGGTAGCCGCGCGTGGTCGGCGGTTCGCCCACCGACAGGCCGATCTCGCGCTGTGCCTGCGCGAAGCGGGTCAGCGAGTCCATCAGCAGCAGGACGTTCAGGCCCTGGTCGCGGAACCATTCGGCAATGGCGGTTGCACGGTAGGCGCCATGCAGGCGCGCTAGCGGTGGCCGGTCGGCCGGGCTGGCGACCACCACCGCGCGGCGCAGGCCTTCCTCGCCCAGCGTGGTTTCGACGAAATCGCGCACTTCGCGGCCGCGTTCGCCGATCAGCCCGACCACGATGACGTCGGCAGCGGTGTAGCGGGTCATCATGCCCAGCAGTGTCGATTTGCCGACGCCGGAGCCGGCGAACAGGCCGACACGCTGGCCACGGCCGATCGGCAGCAGTGCGTTGATGGCGCGCACGCCCACATCCAGTGGCTGGGTGATCGGCTCGCGCGCGAGTGGATTGATCGACACACCGGCCATGCCGACGTGGCCTTCGGCACGGATCGGGCCCTTGCCGTCCAGCGGCACGCCATCGCTGTCGATCACCCGGCCGAGCAGGCCTTCGCCCACTTCCACGCCGCCGCGCCGTGCCGATGGCACGACCCGCGCGTTGGGCAACAGGCCATGCAGTTCGGCGCTGGGCATCAGGTAGGTGCGCTCACCGGCGAAGCCGACCACTTCGGCATCCACCCAGCCACCGTCGACCACTTCGACCTTGCAGCTGGCCCCCAGCGGTGCTTCGCAGCCGACCGCTTCCAGGGTCAGCCCGACCGCGCGGCGCAGCACGCCTTCGCGGATCAGGCCACGGCCGTGTGCGGTGTCCACGCGCAGCCCGTCCAGGCGACGGGCCAAGCGTAGATTGCGGGCCAGGGCCCAGTCGGCCGCAGGCGGCGGCAGTGGCGTTTCGGCCGTCATGCGTTCGCTCCGGTCTGGCGGATCACTGCGTCCAGCGCGCCACGCAGGCGGGCTTCGAGAGTGCCGTCGATGCGCACGGCCTCGGCATGCACGCGCAGGTCGCCGCGGCTGAGGCTGGTGTCGGCAACCAGCCGCTGCTGCGGTGGCAGGGTGAGCAAGGGGGCGAGGGCAGCGATGTCGTCCGGGTGCAGGCGCACTTCCACTTCGCGCGTGCTGCCGCCGACCGCATCGATGGCTTCGCCGACCAGCTGTGCCAGCAGCGCCGGTTCGGCCTCGTAGGCGCGACCGACCAGGGCACCGGCGATGCGGACCGCCAGCTCTCCCAGCGCACCGACCACCTCGTTCTCCAGGCGGACCAGCGGGCGGCTGAAGTTGTCCAGGATGCCCTCGATCTGCGCGGCAAGCCGGCGCACCTCGGCCTGGCCCTGGCCATAGCCCTCCGCATGGCCGTGCTGGAAGCCTTCCTTCTCGGCACTGTCCTGGATGGCCTGTATCTCTTCCAGGGTCGGCAACTGCAGCGGCGGTTCCGGCTCGTGCTCCGGATCCGGCCCGGCGTGCCCGGACGCGTCCTCCTGTTCCAGCACGGGTTCCGGCTGGGCCAGCAGGTCAGGGGCGAGCCAGCGCACGACCGTGCTCACAGCATGGCCTCCGCGCTGCCGCCGATGGTGATGGTGCCTTCATCGGCCATGCGCTTGACGATGGCCAGGATCTCGCGCTGCGCGCCTTCCACGTCGGACAGACGCACCGGCCCACGGGCCTCCATGTCCTCCAGCAGGATCTCGGCGGCACGCTGGGACATGTTGCGGGTGATCTTGTCGCGGACCTTGATGTCGGCGCCGCGCAGGGCCAGCCCCAGCCGCTCGCCGCTGACTTCACGCAGCACCAGCTGCATCTCGCGGTCGTCCAGATCCACCAGGTCGTCGAACACGAACATCAGGTCCTGGATGCGGCCACTCAAGGGCGCGTCGATGCGTGCGATCTCGCCGAGGATCGCCTGGTCCTGGCCGCTGTCCATGAAGTTGAGGATGTTGGCCGCGCACTGCACGCCGCCGATGTTGGATGACTTCAGGTTCTGGTTGCCGGCGAACTGGCGCTCCATGATCTCGTTGAGTTCATTGAGTGCGTTCGGCGGAATGCCATCGAGGGTGGCGATGCGCAGCAGCACGTCCACGCGGGTGCGGTCGG
This sequence comes from Stenotrophomonas sp. RS-48, assembly GCF_030053245.1. Classification (NCBI taxonomy): domain Bacteria; kingdom Pseudomonadati; phylum Pseudomonadota; class Gammaproteobacteria; order Lysobacterales; family Lysobacteraceae; genus Stenotrophomonas; species Stenotrophomonas sp. RS-48. The sequence continues at coordinate 10,352 of NZ_JASGBV010000078.1, read as the reverse complement.
GCAGCAGTTTCAGCGCATCGGCGGCCTGGTCGGTTTCAAGGTGGGCCATGACGATGGCGATGATCTGCGGGTGCTCGTTGCGGACCAGGTCGGCGACCGCACGCGGATCCATCCACTTCAGCGCATCCAGGCCGGTGGTGTTGCGGCCCAGCAGGATGCGATCGATCAGGTTGCCGGCCTTCTCGCTGCCCAGTGCCTGCACCAGCATGTTGCGGATGTAGTCGTCCGACCCCACGCCCAGCGAGGTCTTGGAGCCCAGCTCCTGGCCGAACTGGTCCATCACCCGTTCCACCTGTTCGCGGGTGATGTCGGACATGGTGGCCATCGCGATGCCGATTTTCTGGACTTCCTTGGGTTCCATGTGGCGCAGCACTTCGGCCGCGTCCAGTTCACCCAGCGACAGCAGCAGCACGGCGGCGCGCTGCACTCCGGTCAACGGTACCTCAGTCATTGGCCACCCAACCCTTGACCACCTGGGCCACGCGCTTGGAGTCGGTCTTCACGGCTTCACGGGCCATCCGCAGTCGTTCCTCGTAGGAGTCCACCGGCAGGGCCAGCGCCTCCGGTCCACCCAGGCCAGCGCGCTCGGCACCCAGGGCCGGCAGCGGGCTGCCATCGTCATCGACCAGCTGTACGTCAGCGGTATGCGGTTCCAGTGCCAGCGGGTCGTGCTTCTTCGCCTGGCCGGTGATGGCACGCAGCGCCGGACGCAGTACGCCGAACAGCAGCGCCAGCACCACAATGGCCCCCAGCAGCATGCGGCCGGCATCGTGCACCCACGGCAGCTCCCACCAAGCCGGGCCTTCCACCGGTGTGGTCTCGCGCACGAACGGGGCATTCATCACCGAGACCGTATCGCCCCGCTCGGCGCTGAAGCCGACGGCCTGCTTGACCAGCGCCTCGACGCGGGTCAGTTCGGCGGCCGACAGCGGCTGCGGGGTAAGTGCGCCATTGGCGCCGGGGCGCGGCACGTTGTCCACCAGCACCGCCACCGACACGCGCTTGATGCGGCCGGCCGGCTGGCGGGTGTGCTGCAGCGTACGGTCCAGCTCGTAGTTGCGCGTCGCGTTCTTGCTGCTTTCGCTCGGCGTCTGCGCGGTCTGCGGCGGCGCAGCCTGGCCCGGCGGCGTGTTGCTGGTGGCGCCAGGCACGCCCTGCGGTCCGGGCGTGCTGGTGGTGTTCTCGCTCATCTGTTCGCTGCGCAGCTTGGCCGGCTCGCCGTTGTACAGCTCACGCGCTTCCTCGGTGACCGAGAAGTCCATGTCCACGCTGACTTCCGGATTGACGCGGCCCGGGCCGGTCATCGGTTCCAGCAACTCGCGGATGCGCTGGTTGAAGGAGGTCTCCTGCCGGCGGACCTGCTCGAACTGGGCGGCGTTGACCGCCGCTTCGCTGTTCGGGTCGCTGATGCTGAGCATGCGCCCGCTCTGGTCGACCACGGTCACCCGTTCCGGCGACAGGTCCGGAATGCTGGCGGCGACCATGTGCACGATCGCATCCACCTGGCTGCGTTCCAGCTGCTGGCCACCGCGCAGTTCCAGGGTCACCGAAGCACTGGCGACGTCGCGCTGGCGGGTGAAGGCGCTGGGCTTGGGGATGGCCAGGTGTACGCGTGAGTCACGCACCGGTCGCAGCGTATTGATGGTGCGCGACAACTCGGTTTCCAGCGCGTGCTGGTAGCGCGCGCTTTCCACGAACTGGCTGACACCAAAGCCCGGGTCGCGCTCCATCAGCTCGAAACCCAGCTTGCCGCTGTCGGTCAGGCCGGAGCCGGCCAGCTTCAGGCGGGCGTCATGCAGGTTTTTCTCCGGCACGGTGATGCCACCGGTTGCCGGGTCCAGGGCGAACGGGATCTGCGCTGCACGCAGCAGGTCGGTCGCTTCAGCGGTGGCCTTCTGGTCCAGGCCGGTGTACAGCGGAACCATGCCGGGCTTCTGCGACCAGAAGAACACGAACAGGCCCGCCGCCACCGCCACTGCGATCATCGCCATCAGCCCCAGCCGACGGGTGATCTGCAGGCTCTGCAGGCGGTCGAACCATTGCCCCGCCTTCTCGGCGTTCAGGCTGTCCTTGGAAAGCGTCAGTGCCATGCGTCAAGTTCCTTACAGCGGCATGTTCATCACGTCCTGGTAGGCCTGGACGAGACGGTTGCGGACTTCCACGGTGGCGCGGAAGGCGATCTGGGATTGCTGCGAGGCGACCATCACCTTGGCCAGATCGGCGCCGGGTTCGCCCATCTCGAACGCCTTGGCCAGCGCGCCGGACGTCTGCTGCGCATTGTTGACGCCGGCAATCGCACCGCGCAGGGTCTCGGTGAAGCTGGCCGGCTGCACCTGCGGCGCATCCAGCACCGCACCAGGAAGGGCATTGCTGCGCGGCGCTTCAGCCAGCGGATTGAGCACCGGCTGTCCCATCTGGGACTGGTAGGTGCGGATCTGCGAAAGGATCGAAGTGACGGAGTGGGACATCTGCAACGGTTCCAGGAACAGGGATGGGGAATCTGCAGGGATCACTGCAAGTGCCGTGCCGGAACGCCTGAGTGGTTCAGAAACGTGACGGAAGTTTGCGTTCGGCGGAGGACGGGCGAGCTGGCGTGCCGATACGCTGTCGTCATCTGCCGGTGTCAGTGAACCGGCGTCGGTTTTTTGGCCTTGCCGGCGGCCGCCGGATACACGAACGCCCGGGCAAGCCCAGGCGTCCGTGCCCCCTTCATGCTGGCGATCACGCTCAGCTGGCCAGTTCGGCCTGCTCGCGTTCGATGCCGTACTTGCGCAGTTTTTCCACCAGGGTGGTTCGGCGCAGGCCCAGCAGCTGCGCGGCGTGGGCGACCACCCCCTGCGTCCGCTCCAGCGCTTCATTGATCAGGCCCAGCTCGATGCTGGCCATGTGGTTGCGCAGGTCCAGGCCGTCGTCGGGCAGGGCCGTGGCAGCCGCAGCGCGGTTGACCGCGATGCCGTGCTCCAGCGACGGCTGGCCGCCGCTGCCGGGGGTGTGGAAGGAGAAGCTGCGCAGGTCCAATCGCTCTTCGCTGGGTGCTGCCGGTACCGCCGCCGGGGTGCTGACGGGGGCCAGCAGGGCGTCGCCCCGGTAGCGCGCGGGAAGGTCCTGCACGCGGACCGAACCACCCGGATGCAGCACCGCCAGGCGTTCGACCAGATTGGTCAGCTCGCGTACGTTGCCTGGCCATTCGTAGCCCGCCAGCGCCTGCAGGGCTTCGGCAGTGAAACGGACTTCGCCGCGGCCGGTGCGCGCCAGCTGCGCGGCAATGGTTTCCACCAGTGCCGGCAGATCCTCGCGCCGTTCGCGCAGGGCCGGCACGTCGATCGGGAACACATTGAGGCGGTAGAACAGGTCTTCGCGGAACTTGCCGTCGGCGATCCGGCTCTCCAGATCGCGGTGGGTCGCTGCGATCACCCGCACGTTGCAGCGGATGGTCTGGTTGCCGCCGACACGCTCGAAGCTGCGCTCCTGCAGCACGCGCAGCAGCTTGACCTGCATCGGCAGGCTCATGTCGCCGATCTCATCCAGCAGCAGGGTGCCGCCCTCCGCCATTTCGAAGCGGCCCTTGCGCGCGGTCAGCGCGCCGGTAAAGGCACCCTTCTCGTGGCCGAACAGTTCGCTCTCGAGCAGGTCGGCTGGAATGGCGCCACAGTTGATCGCCACGAATGGCCCGTCGCGGCGCGGCGAGCGCTGGTGGATGGCGCGCGAGACCACTTCCTTGCCGGTGCCCGACTCGCCCAGCACCAGTACGGTGGTGTCGAATGCCGCGACCTGGTCGATCATCGTGCGCAGCGCGCTCACAGCGGCACCATTGCCGGTGGGTCCCTGCTCCTGCACCGCGCCCGCCTGGTGCTCGGCATCCAGGCGCTTGAGGCTGGCACGGCGCAGCAGGGCTTCCATCTGCGCATGGCGCAGCGGCGTCTCCAGCGGCCAGATGTTGGCTTCATGCAGGCCGTGGCGGTGGGCGAAGGCACTGGCCTCGCCATCGGCCAGCAGCACCGGCGGCGGCAGGCTGCTGCCGCCCAGCCATGCGTAGAGGGCGGTGCTGGCGGCGCTGTCGTCGAGGCTGCCGACGATCACCGCCATCCAGTCGCTCTGGCGCTGCCGGCCCAGGTCGAAGTCTGCCGCGTCGGAAACCCAGCGCGGATTGAAGTCCATGAATTCCAGCAGGGCAACGGTGCGTTCGGCACGCACGGCGTCGTTGTCCAGCACCAGGATGCGCGACTCGCTCACGATCGATCCTCCCTGAGGCCTTCCAGGATTGGCATCACTTCCTGGATGTAGGACAGCTTGCTGACGAAATTGTCGGCGCCGGCGCGCAGTGCATGCTCGCGGTGCTCGGCGTCATCGAAGTGGCTGGCGATGACGATGTACGGGGCGTCATCCTGCGACTTGATCAGGCGGGTCGCCTGCAGGCCACCCATTTCCGGCATCGCCAGGTCCATCAGCACCACCTGCGGGCGCAGCGTCTCCGAACGCTCGATCGCTTCCAGGCCGTTGCCGGCACTGCCGACGATCTGCAGCCAGTCGATCTTGCGGAAATGGCGCATCGCTGCGTTGATGAAACCTTCGTGGTCGTCGACCAGCAGGACCGTGAGCGTGTTCATGTCCAACATCCTTTTCAGCCCACCCGGGCCAGCTGCGGTTGCCTGGCGCTGAGCCGGCGCCGTTCGCGGGCCGGGGCGATATCCAGTTGTTCTCGGTATTTTGCGACGGTTCGGCGGGCAATGTTCACCCCCTGGCGCGACAGCAGGGCGGCGATGGCCTCATCGGCCAGCGGCCGACCGGCCGGCTCGGCATCGATCAGGCGGCGCACCATGGCCTTCACCGCCTGGCCGGAGACGCTGGCGCCTTCCAGGCGCACCGCGAAGAAGTGCTTCAGCTCGAAGGTGCCACGCGGGGTCTGCAGGTACTTGCCGGTGGTGATGCGCGAGACGGTGGACTCGTGCATGCCGATCTCCTCCGCCACTTCCTTAAGCGTCAGCGGCGCCATCGCTTCCTCGCCCCGGACCAGGAACGCGGCCTGGCGCTCGACGATCACCCGCGCCGTACGCAGCAGGGTGTCATAGCGCATCGACAGGCCACGGCTGAACCAGCGCGCTTCCTGCAGCATCTCGCGCAGCGCCGGTGCAGCCTCGTTGCTGTCGGCCAGGGCCTGTTCGTACTGCGTGTTGATCGATACGCGGCGGCTGGTCGCCGGATTCAGGGCCACTTTCCACTGGCCGTCGGCGTGCCAGGCGACCACATCCGGTACCACCACGGCATTGCGTTCCGGCAGCAGGTTGTCACCCGGGCGGGGTTGCAGCGAGAGGATCAGTCGCACTGCTTCGCGCACGTCACCGATCTCGGCGTCATGCAGGCGGGCGAGGGCGGGGTAGTCGTGCGCGGCCAGCGGCTCGAGCGCGCCGGCAAGGATGCGGGTGGCCAGGTGCCGCGCGGGAACCACGCCGTCCAGGCTGCGCAGCTGGGCCTGCAGGCTTTCGCGAAGGTCCCGCGCGGCCATGCCGGCGGGCTCGCCATGCAGCAGGCGCTGGCGGACCGCTTCCACGCCATCCGCGGCGATGTCGAACTGGGCGCTGGCCAGCAGCTGCAGCTGTGCCAGCGGTGCCTGCAGATAGCCGGCGTCATCGCAATGCTCGAGCCAGAAGGCGGCGACCGCCAGCTCGCAGTCGTCCAGGTCCAGTGCCAGCCGCTGCAGCACGCGCAGCTGCGGATCGCTCGATTCGCCCGCCGCGATGCGTGCCATGCGGTCATCGTCGCCGTCCTGCCAGCTGGCGCCGGCAACGTCCCACATCGAGGATTCGGGCAGCTCGTCGAACGCCGCGGTTTCCAGCGTGGTGGCGCCGGCGTCGACGGGTTCGGGCGCAGGCGCTTCGGCATCCTCGATGTCCAGCATCGGGTTGGAGTCGAGCAGGCGCTGTATTTCCTGTTCCAGATGCAGCCCGTCCAGCTGCAGCAGCCGGATCGACTGCAGCAACTGCGGGGTGAGGTGAAGTTGTTGGCCCAGCTGGGCCGAGAGTGCAGCCTTCATCGTGGTTCCCCGGCGCCGCTCCCCGACGCCTTGTGGAACGCATCTTGCTTCTGATCCGGCAGGTGCGGAATCAGGGGGTTCCTGAGATGGTTGGTGAATTACCCGACAGCGTGTAGGGGTTTTCCCGACATCGGCGCGGGACGTTGACGTTCCCCGGTCGCAAGTCCTTGATTTCCTGTTGCGTACGCGGTCGGGGCGTCGTGCCGGCGTGTACGGGATTCCGTCAGTGCCTGTGGGAGTGACGGGAACCCGTCATCCGGGTGGCTTGGTCACTCCAGCTCGTGCTGGTGGCGGGCGGCGAGCAGCAGCAGGTCGTTGGCGCGGCGGCACCCCAGCGACTCCATCATGCGCGCGCGGTGGGTTTCCACGGTCTTGACGCTGATGCCGAGATCGGCGGCGATTTCCTTGTTGCTTTCGCCTTTGCCGATGCGGCGCAGGATCTCGCGCTGGCGGGGTGACAGCGCGGCGATGCCGGTGGGCTTCTCGCGGCCCAGCATGGGCGCCAGCATCTTCGCCGAGATCTGCGGGCTCAGGAACACCTGGCCTGCGTGTGCAGCGCGCAGCGCCAGTTCCAGTTCCTGCGGAGCGGCATCCTTGACCACGAAGCCGACGGCACCGCGATCCAGTGCGTCGCGCACGTGGGCGGCATCATCGTGCATGGTCATCATCACCACCCGGGTGCCGGGTGCGCGCATGCGGATGTCGCTGAGTGCTTCCAGGCCGGTGCGTCCGGGCAGGGACAGATCCATCAGCACCACGTCCGGCGCGTGCTGCAGGGCCAGTTGCAGCGCCTGCTCGGCGTTGCTGGCCTCGGCCACGAGCTGCACGTCGGCAAACCCCTGCAGCAGCCGCGCCAGGCCGGCGCGGACCAGGGTGTGATCGTCGACGATGAGAACTCGCACAGGCACGCTGGAGGTCCGGGAGGGGAGTCCACCTTAACTTAGCTGAACGGGCGAGCCAAGCGTCGTCCGTTGCGGGCGGGCGTGCCAGGGTTCAGCGCGCCCGCCTTGCTTCGGCCACCTGACGTCTGTGCAGGCGGAACAGATGCCGCTCCATGGCCATTTCCAGCCCGTCGCCGAGGCGATGGAAACGCAGCCAGAGATAGTGGCCTCCGCTGCCATCGGCGGCCTCGGCAACCACTTCCACCGGCAGATCGATATGGTCGGGCAGCCAGTCGCTGGGCTGCACGCGGACCACGCCGGCCTGGCCCGGGGCCGCGCCACTGCGGGGGCCCAGCTGCAGGCGGATGCCGCGCCGGGACCAGCGCACCGGGCGCAGGGTCAATGCCGGGCCCTGCTGGCGCACGAGCCGGCCCAGCAGCACCATGGCCAGATCCAGCTTGGCTTCCAGCCGCTGCAGCGGAAGGCTGGCCTCGCTGCGCTCCTCGTGTTCATCGACACGGCTGTCCTCGACCAGCGCCAGGCTGCGCAGCAGGCCTTCGGCGCTGCTGGTACGTCCCGCCGCATTGCCGGCCTGGAACTCGACCGGCAGCGCCAGTTCGCAGCTGAGCGTCTCGTCGAACAGCTCGCTTTCGGCCGGGTGATGCAGCGACGTGGTCGGCAGGAGGGTCATGCCAGCGATTCTGCCTGCAGGTAGGCGTGCGCGGCGCGAAGGGAGCGCCGTCCATCGTGCAGCTGCACGGCCACCGCGTCGCGGCGATGGCGCAGCAGGGTGAGCAGGTTCTGCTGGCGTTCGAACAGCGCGGTCAGGGGCGCATGGTCGGCGGCCGCCAGCGGTTGGCTCAACAGCGCGTGCAGCTTGCTGTCATGGCCTTCGAGCAGACTGTCGGCGGTGTCGAAGGCATCTTCACCCAGCGCCTTCTCGAAAGCATCCAGCTGCGCATGCAGTGCCTGCAGGCTCATGGTGCCACCGCTGCCGTACGGCGCTGCTCGTGCGGAATTGCGTTCCAGGCGCTGTCGATCTCGCCCAGCAGCTGCAGCGATTCGTCCAGAGCGGCGCGGTCGTTGTGCAGGTTGGCCTCGGTCAGGCGCTGCAGCACGTAGTCGTAGAGGGACGAAAGATTGCCGGCAATTTCGCCGCCGGCCTCATGGTCCAGCGAGCCGTTGAGGTGGCCGACGATGGCGCAGACCTCGCCGATCGCCTTGCCCTTGCCGGCATGGTCGCCGCGCTCGAGGCTGGCCAGTGCGCGCCGCACGCGCTCCAGCGCGCCCGCCAGCAACAGGGCCACCAGCTTGTGCGGATCGGCATCGGTGACCGCACTGGTCACACCCACCTGGCGGTACTGCTCGGCGTACTGACGGCTGGAACCGTACATTCGTGATTCTCCTTGCGCTGGGTGCTGCAGCAGGATCGTGACGATCACTGCCGGCAGTACCGCGATGATTGCTGTTGCGTCCGTTATCGGTGCGTTCGGCACCAAACTTGAGTGCCGCGCGCGTCCGTCAACCGTTCAACTGCGCCAGCTGCTGCTGCAGCGCCGAACTGCTCTGCTGCAGCTTGCCCATCAGGCTGTCCAGTGCGAGGAACTGCTTCTTGTACCGTGCCTCCACGCCGACCATGCGTGTATCCAGGTCCTTGCGGCGCTTGTCGATGCTGTCCAGGGTGTTGTTCAGGCCCTTGGTGCGGGCAACGAACGCACCCTCCTTGCCGACCGTCGTGCTCACGTAGCCGTCGACCAGCGAGTACAGCTGGCCCGCACCGCCGGCATCGCCGGTGATCGCTTGGCGGATCTTCTCCGGCTGGCTGGCAAGCGCGGCAGCGAACTTGGTGGTATCAAGCACCAGGCTGCCATCGGCATTGGGGTAGCCACGGGTCTGCAGGCCGATGGCCTTGGCGTCCAGGCCATCGCCGGACAACGACTTGAGCACGCCCGACATCACCGAGCGCAGCTGGCTGGCGGCGCCGCGCATCTGTGCGTCGCCGGTGAGGGCTGCCGCTTCCTTGGTCTTGGCGTCGTACTTGGTTTCGGTGTTGATGGCGGCGATGGCCGCGTTGTACGCGGTCACGAAATCCTGCATCACCTTGGTCGCCGCGGCCGTGTCGGTGCTGATCGTGACCGTGCTCTGTCCTTCCTTCTTCAGGTTCAGGGTCAGGCCCGGCACGGCGTCGGCCACGGTGTTGCTGGCGCTCACCACTTCAACGCCGTCGATGGTCAGTTTGGCATCGGCGGCCGCGGTGTTCTGCTTCAGGCTGCCGACCAGCGCCCCCAACTTCGGGTCGCTGCCGGCGTATTCGAGCTTGATCGCGTTTGCCGCGCCGGTCTTTTCCTGTGCGATCGACAGGTACTGGTTGTCGCCGGAGCTGATCAGGGTGGCCTGCACGCCTTCCTTGCGGCCGGCGGCGTCGATCTTGTTGCGGATCGTGGTCAGCGTGTCGCCTTCCTCGACCTCCACGTTCATGGTCTTGGCCTTGTCGCCGACGCCGACGGTCAACGTCAAGGTTCCGGCGGCGAACGTATCGGTCTTGGGCACGGAGGTGTCGGCGATCAGCTTGTGTGCGGTCGCCAGCGACTTGACGTCGATGATGTGCGTGCCATTGGACGCTGCCGCCTTGGTGGTGCCGACGTCATACAGCGCCACGCTGGCCGTCAGGATCTCGTCGGTACCGCCGCTGCCGCCCTTGCTGGCGGTGACCGTGCGGGTGTCGAAGGCCGTGGTGGCCTTCAGTGCAGTGAGTGCGGTCTTCAGCTTGTCGAAGGCCGCGGTGACGGTGCCGATCGACGACAGCTGCATCTTGGTCTTGGACTGCTGCAGGTTCAGCGCATTGTCGGCGGGCTTGCGGTCGGCCGCGACCAGCTGGCTGACGATGCTGGAGATGTCCAGGCCCGAGCCGATGCCACCGTATCCAAAGTCTGCCACGTCGTTTCTCCTGGTAATCCGGGCGCCGCGCTGCGGCCGCCCGTCGTCAACGAAAATAGCGGCCTGCGCCGCTGGGTCTTGAGGACTTCGTTGATGCATGCGCCGTGCCAGTGCCGGACGGCAGGTTTGGCATGCAGGTTGCAGGAGTGACAGGGCAGGGTGCGGTCGCGACGACGCAGGCTGCCGGGAGTCTGCAAAAAACCCTCCCCCAAAGCAGGGGAGGGATCAGGCTACTGACAATCGGGGGGAGACGAAGCCGCCCGGTGCGTACAGTCAAAGGTACAGCGCTGAAACAGAGGTCCGCAGGGGCGGGCGATGCCAAGCCGGTTCGGGAAGCGTCCCGGGCCGGGCATGGCCCGCGCCTGCGTGCGCCGTGGCTGTCGGGTTGCCGCTGCCGCCGGTTCGACCGGCGGCAGCGGTACCTTCTTGCCGTGGATCAGCGCAGCAGGCTGAGCACGCCCTGCGGTACCTGGTTGGCCTGGGCCAGCATGGCCGTACCGGCC
>NZ_JASGBV010000077.1:0-18744 GCF_030053245.1 Stenotrophomonas sp. RS-48 | reverse complement strand
CGTATCCGCGGATGAACCCCTCCAGGTGGCGGGCGCGATCTTCGATGGTGGTGAAGATCTCCGGCAGGCGGTCGAACCGCTCACGCTTGACCAGTTCCCCTCCGGAATGCGCCAGCGAGGCAATCGGTGCCAGCGAATTGTTCAGCTCGTGGCTGATCACCCGGATCACCTTCTTCCAGGTCTGGACTTCCTGCCTGCGCAGCTCGGCGGTGAGCAGACGCACCAGCAGCAGATCATGGGGCCGTCCATTGAGATGGAACGCGCGCCGCGACAGGTGGTAGACCTGCTCGTCATCCTCGTCGCCGTCCTCGCCTTCGGCCTGCACCGCGAACAGGCTGTCGCCGCCGCGGGCGATGGCGTCGCGCAGTTCCACCGGCACCTGCTCCAGCACCTCCTCCAGGCGCTGGCCCTCCAGCTTCCAGCCACCATGCAGCAGCTTGCGCGCAGCCAGGTTGGAGAACACCACACGGGCGATGCCATCACCGCCTGATGCGATCAGCAGCATCGCCACGGGCGTGTTCTGCACCATCGTGTCCAGCAGCAGTTCGCGTTGCACCAGACCCTGGCGCTGCTCGCGCAGCACGTCGCCCAGCTCGCGATGTGCCTTCACCAGGTCACCCAGTTCGTCGTTGCCTTCCCAGTGAACGCCGAAGTTGTACTCTCCATCGCGGTAGCTGCTGGTGGTGCCGGACAACGCACGCATCAGCGAGCGGACCGGTGCGGTGGCGCGGCGCAGCGCCCACCACATCAGGGCAAGCAGGATCACCGTGGATACGATGGCCACCGCCCAGCCGTGGTCGAGCCAGTAGGCCAGCAGCCAGGGCAGCGCGGCAGCCAGCGCCAGCACCGGCAGCAGGCGCAGGAACAGGCGGAAGGTGAACGAGCGTCGCTTCATTCGCGCGGAATGCCGTGGCGGTCCATGCGCCGGTACAGTGCCTGGCGGCTGAGACCGAGTTCGGCGGCCGCCTGCGCGATGACCCCATGATTGCGCGCCAGTACCTCCTCGATGCGCGTGCGGTCCGGATCGTTGCCGGCGCTCGGCGCCGGGCGTGGCGCAGCCGGAGCGCGTGGCAGGTTGAGATCGGTCACTTCGATGCGGTTGCCGGTGGCCAGCAGCTCGGCGCGCTGGATGACGTTGCGCAGTTCGCGCACGTTGCCCGGCCACGGGTGCCGTTGCAACGCGGCAGCGGCGGCGCTGGACAACGGCTTGCCACCCGCCAGGAAGCGTTCGGCCAGCGGCAGGATGTCGCCGGGCCGCTCGGCCAGCGGCGGCAGCACCAGCTCCACGGTGTTGAGGCGGTAGTACAGGTCCTCGCGGAACGTGCCGTCGCGGATCATCGCCGGCAGGTCGGCATTGGTGGCGCTGACCACGCGAACCTTGACCTGGCGTTCGCGGTTGGAGCCCAGGCGCTCGAAGCGACCGGTCTCCAGCACGCGCAGCAGCTTCATCTGCCCGCCCAGCGACAGGTTGCCGATCTCATCCAGGAACAGGGTGCCTCCATCGGCCGCCTCGAACTTGCCTTCGCGCGCCTTGTTGGCACCGGTGTAGGCACCTGCCTCGGCGCCGAACAGCTCGGCTTCGATCAGCTCGGACGGCAGCGCACCACAGTTGACCGTGACGAACGGTCCCTTTGCCACCAGCGAATTGGCCTGGATGATCTGCGCGATCTTCTCCTTGCCGGCGCCATTGGGTCCGGTGATCAGGACCGGCAGTTCGGAGCGTGCGACCTGGCAGGCCAGGGCGATCACGCGTTCACTGGCGGGATCGGCGAAGACGGCACCACTGAGGTCGTACTTCTGTTCCAGCGCGGTGCGCTGACGCTGCTCGCGTTCGCGCCGACGGTCCAGTTCGCGACGTGCTTCGGACAGTTCCAGCAGGTTGTTGACCGTGGTCAGCAGCTTGCGGTCGTCCCAGGGCTTGGCCAGGTAATCGGCCGCGCCGGCCTTGACCAGGTCCACCGCGCTGCTCAGATGGGTCCAGGCGGTCAGCAGGATCACCGGCAGGTCGGGGTGGCGTGCGCGGATCTGCGCGAACAGGGCTTCGCCTTCCTCGCCGGAGGTGGTGTCCTCGCTGAAGTTCATGTCCTGGATCACCAGGTCCACCGGCTGCGATTCGAGCAGGGCCAGGCCTTCGGCCGGGCTCTGTGCCTGCAGCGTGTCGATGTCGTGCAGGGAGAACAGCACGTCCAGCGCGGTGCCCACGCTGGCGTTGTCGTCGATGATGAGGATCGCGGGCATGGACCGGTTCTGGAAAAAGGGATGGGCAGCGCCGGAGAGAGCTGTAGGTTCCAGGGCGCCGGCAGGAGCCGGCGCCACCCATCAAGCATAGCTAAAAGCTGCCGCCCTGCAGCCGGTGCCGGATCACCGTCGTGGCGGCGGCGGAGCCGGCGGCGGTGGTGGTGCGGTGGGCGGTGACAGCAGGGGCCGCCAGCCAGCCAGGGACACCGGCACGGTCAGCGTCTTTCCATCGCGCTGCAGCAGCAGCCGTACGCTGGATGCGTCGGTGGCCTGCATCGCGGCTGTCAGCTGGTCGACCTGCTGCACGGCGGTATCGTCCACGCGCAGGATGCGGTCGCCACGGCGCACGCCGAAGCGCGCCTCCGGATGCGCCGCATCGACCCGCACGTGGCCACCCGAGGAAGCCAGCGCCACATGGGCGCCGTCGTCCTGCCAGCTCATGGTCTGCTGGTTGCTGCTGCCGGCAAGGGCCGGCAGCGGCAGCATCAGCATCATCGCCAGGAAAGGTGCGCGCATGTCAGGCCCCCCGCGTGGCGACGGCCGGAGGCACGGCGGCCGCCCGGCGCGCAGGGCCGAACACGGCGATCTGGCCCAGTGCCCACAGCAGCACCGCACCCAGCGGCAGGTACAGCAGCGGCATGCGAGGCAGCTCGTACATGTTCATCAACCACAGATTGATGGCGTAGGCCGCCAGCATGCCCAGCACGATGCCCAGCGAGGCCAGCAGGAAGTTCTCGGTCTGGAAGTAGCGCAGCACCTGGCCGCGGGTGGCACCGAGGGCACGGCGGATGCCGATCTGCTTGCTGCGCTGCTGCACCCAGAAGCTGGCCAGGCCGACGATGCCCAGCGCCGTCACCACCAGCAGGGCGATGCATACGGTGACCAGCAGCCCGACCATCGCCCGGTCGTTCTTGAAGTAGTCGTTGCGCTGGTCCTCATAGCTGAGCTTCTCGCGCACCAGGCGGTTGGGATCGTTGCGTTCCAGGGCCGCCAGGGCACCCTTCAGCACTTCATCGCGGCGTTCAGGCGTGGTGCGCAGCATGTACGGGCCGCCGCTGGCAAAGTCGGTGCGCACCGGCAGGATCATCGACAGGGTGGTGTTGTTGTTCCAGTCCGTCGGCGGCGCGAGGTGGGCAACCACGCCCACCACGTGCAGCGCCTGCCGACCCATGTAGAAGGTCTTGCCCAGCGGGTTCTGGCCCGGGAACATCTTCTCGGCCACGGCCTGGTTGAGGATCACCGCCGATGCCTTGTCCGGTGTGGTGCTGGCCGACTTGCGTGCGTCCTCGAAGTCGATGTACTCGCCGGGCAGGAAGTCACGGCCGGCCACCAGCTGCAGGCCCAGGGTGGACAACGCACCTTCGTTGAACATGTACAGCGTCGCCGAGGTCGTCGGCCGTTCCTGGTCGCGCTCGCGCGAGATGCTGGTATTGGACGAGCTGGGGCGGAACGGCAGCTGGTTGACCTTGGTCACGCTGGTCGCACCGGGAACGGCGCGCAGCGCGGCCAGGTCTTCCTGGGTACGCGCCATGGCATTGGTCTGGGTACCGATGCCACTGGTACGGACGATCACCAGTTCGTTCTCGGCCAGGCCGCTGGGCTGGGTGATCTTCTCCACGCGCTGGCTGACCAGGAACAACGCGTTGCAGACGATGGCGCAGGTCAGCGCAATTTCCAGCACGATCAGGGCAGCGGCGGTCTTGTGCCGGCGCAGCGTGCTGAGGATGGGGCGGATATCCATGGCAGTGTCCTTGTGCTTACTGCGACTTGAGCTGGATGGCGGGGGTGACCTGCATGGCACGCCAGGCCGGAAGGAATCCGGCGGCCAGGCTGGCCAGCAGGGTCAGGCCGAGGGCGAGCAGCAGCATGCTGCCGTCCAGATGGGCCAGCTGGGCGTACTCCACCGGCTGCCTGCGCACTGCGGCCAGACCGATCAGGGCCAGGCCGATGCCGAGCACACCGCCGACCACGCCGATGGCACCGGCTTCGACCAGGCATTGCAGGAAGATCTGCCCACGGCTGGCACCCAGCGCACGCCGCACGCCGATCTCACCGCTGCGGCGCAGGAATTTGGCCAGCAGCAGACCGACCGTATTGACCAGGCACACGCCCAGGAAGCCCAGCGCCAGCCACATCTGCAGGCGCACGTCGCTGGGCACCGCACCGTTGAAGTCCAGCCACTCCATGACGCTGCGCACACGCACGTTGGCGGGACGCTCGAAGCGGCCTGCAGCGCGCTGCTGGTCGGAGTAGTTCACCAGATAGCGGCGGTAGTCATCGACCTTGCCCGGCTCCAGCTCGACCCAGTACTGGATCCAGGTGCAGGCCGCACTGAGCGAGTGGCTGTCGCCGCCCGGGCCACCGTCGCGGAAGCAGTTCATGTTGCCGTTGTTGCCGAAATCCAGATCCATGGCAGTGGAGAACGGCACCAGCAGGTCCTCGTCCTTGCCGTAGGAACCGGTGGTCAGGTCGAAGAACTGCGGTTCGGGATTCCATTCCTTCATCACGCCGATCACGCGCAGCGACTGGCTGTTCACGCGGATCTCGCGGCCCACGCTGTTGGCGCCCTGGAACAGCTTTTCATTGATGGCCTTGGACAGCACCACCACGCGGCTGTGTGCATCGTCGTCGCTGGCAGACCAGGCGCGGCCGTACTGCATCGGCACGTTGAACATCGGGAAGAAGTCCGCCGAGGTCCAGCGCGTATCCACCGAGAACGGCTTGAGGGTGCTGCCCTCCGGCTCGACGATGGCACTGCCGCCACTCATCATCGCCTGGTGCACGGCGCGCTTCTCGCGCAGCAGGGCTTCGGCGTCGAACCGCGTCATCTGGCCTTCCGGCTCCTCGTCCGTCAGGTAGCCGGAGCGCGGCCGCGGATCGAGCTGCGCGTAGAACAGGCGGTCGCTCTTCTCCGGAATCGGATCGCCGGACAGGACATGGAACACGGTCAGGGTGGTCATCGAGGCACCGATGCCCAGTGCGATGGCCACCACCATCAGCGCGGTCAGTACCTTGTTGCGGCGGAAGCTGCGTACCGCCAGTCGAGCGTAGTAGGCGAACATGGGCATGCCCTCACTCGTTGACGGCGACGATGCGGCGCGGGGTGGCCAGCACCGGCTCGCGCACCAGGTCGGTGACCTGGCCATCGACGATGTGCACGTTGCGCTGCGCACGCGCGGCCAGTTCCGGATCATGGGTGACCATGACGATGGTGGTGCCGGCCGCGTTGATTTCCTCCAGCAGCTCCATCACGCCACGTGCCATCTGCGTATCCAGGTTGCCGGTCGGTTCGTCGGCCAGCAGCAGGCGCGGGCTGCCGGCGAGGGCACGGGCAATCGCCGCGCGCTGCTGCTGGCCGCCGGACAGTTCGTTCGGGTAGTGCTTCATGCGTGAGCCCAGGCCGACCTGGGTCAGCGCCTTCTCGATGCGCTCACGGCGCTCGCCGGCACTCATCTTGCGGTAGCGAAGCGGCACGTCGACGTTGTCGAACAGGTTCAGGTCCGGAATCAGGTTGAAGCCCTGGAAGATGAAGCCGATCTTCTGGTTGCGCAGGCGGCTGCGCGCATCGTCACCGAGCTGGCTGACATCCTCGCCATCAAGCAGGTAGGTGCCGCTGGTGAAGGTTTCCAGCAGGCCGGCGATGTTGAGGAAGGTGGTCTTGCCGGAGCCGGAGGGACCGGTGACGGCGACGAACTCGCCCTCCTTGACCTGCAGTTCCAGCGAGCGCAGTGCATGGGTTTCCACCTGTTCAGTGCGGAAGACCTTGGCGACCGAACGCATTTCGAGCATGTACATGGGGTGTCCTCTCTCCAGGATGTATCAGTTGACGGAGACGCGTTCGGCGTCCTTGAACAGGTCGCTGCCGGAGACCACGATACGGTCGCCCGGCTGCACACCCGACTTGATTTCCACTTCGCCCAGGCTGCTGACGCCCAGTTCCACCGGACGGCGCACCGCTGTGCGGCCATCCATCACGTAGGCCACGCCGTTGCCCTGTTCGACGAACGGGCCGCGCTCGACCTTCAGCACGTTCTTGCGGGTATCCAGCAGCACCCGGACCGACATGCGCTGGCTCTGGCGCAGGCCTTCGGGCTGCTTGTCGGCGAAGCGCACGCGGGCATTGACCTCGCCGTTCACCACTTCCGGCGACACCGCGCTGATCTCGCCCGGGAACGGCTGGCCGTTGCCGCCGGTGAGCTGTGCGGGCATGCCGATGGCCAGATCACGAGCGAAGCTTTCCGGAACCTTGATCTCGACTTCGAACTTGGACAGGTCCACCACGCCCAGCACCGGCGCATTGGCCGCCAGGTTGGTGGACTGGGTGGCCTGCACCTGGCCTACCTGGCCATCAAACGGCGCGCGCAGGGTCAGCGCATCGACCTGGCGCTGCACTTCGGCCACCACCGCCTTCTGGCGATCGGCCAGCAACCGCTTGTTGCGTGCATCCAGGTCGGCGCCCTGGCTCTGCAGGCGGGCATCGGTGGTGGCGTTGGCAAGGCTGATGTCGGCCTTCTTCAGGCTGTCCTGGGCCTTGGCCAGGTCGATCTGCGGCACCGCACCGCCGTCGAAGCCGCGCTGGTAGCGTTGCAGGTCGCGATCGGCAGCCTGGCGCTCGATGGTGGCCTGATCGGTTTCCTTGCGCGATTTGGCGCGGGCCAGCGTTGCGTCCAGCGCGGCGCGGCTGGCCTCGGCTTCCAGGCCAGCCAGGGTGGCCTGTTCCTGGGCCAGCTTGCTGCGCAGTTCCGGGCTGTCGATGATGGCCAGCTCCTGTCCCTTCTTGACCACGTCGCCGGCCACGACCTTCAGGTCCACGGTACCGGCGGAGATCGCATACAGCACCGGGCTGTTGGCGGCGATCACACGGCCGTCGGCAGCGATGTCACGCACCAGGTCGCCACGTTGCACTTCGGCGATGCGCACCCGGCCGCTGTCGAACGAGCGGCTGGCGTTTGCCCAGGCGTACACGGCCCAGCCGATGCCGGCGAGCAGGGCGATGCTGCCCAGTGCCGGCCAACGGTAGCGATGCCAGGCGGCGGTCGGGCGGGCCGGGGTGGAGGAAACGATCTGGTCCTGGGCGGAAGTGTCGCGGATCATCGGGTTCGTGCCTGACGGTGGTGATCCATACCAAGCACGTTGCGTGCCAACTTTATTTCCTTTTTTATCAATGATTTGCAATTCGAGTGGCGGTGTCCGGGTGTCCGCGGACACCTGTGCGGACACATTCATTAAGCGGACAGGAGGGGGAAACCGGACACGCACGCTAGAATGCCGCGACCGTCTTCAAGGAAATGCGTGACATGTGTGGAATCGTGGGAGCGATCGCTGATCGCGACGTGGTGCCGGTGCTGATCGAAGGTCTGAAGCGACTGGAGTACCGCGGCTACGATTCTTCAGGCATAGCGGTGATCGACGCGACCGATCAACCTGACGTGCACCGCGTCCGCCGTACCGGCCGGGTCGCCGAGATGGCCGCGGCCGCCGCCGCCGAGGGGTTCAATGCGCAGCTGGGTATCGGCCATACGCGTTGGGCCACCCATGGCGGCGTCACCGAGGCCAATGCGCATCCGCACATCAGCCAGGGCGTGGCCCTGGTCCACAACGGCATCATCGAGAACCATGAAGAACAGCGCGAGCGGCTGCGCGCGCTGGGCTACACCTTCGAGTCGCAGACCGACACCGAAGTGATCGCCCACCTGATCCATCATCATCTGCAGAGCGGTGACGATCTGCTGGTGGCGCTGCAGCGCACCGTGAAGGAACTCACCGGCGCCTATGCACTGGCCGTGGTCAGCCGTGCCGAGCCGGAGCGCTTCGTCTGCGCACGCATGGGCTGCCCGCTGCTGGTCGGCCTGGGCGAAGGCGAGAATTTCGTTGCCTCCGATGTCTCGGCGGTGATCTCGGCCACCCGCAAGGTGATCTTCCTGGAGGAAGGCGACACCGCCGAGGTGCGCCGCGAGGGCGTGCGCATCTTCGACGAGCACGATCAGCCGGTACAGCGCGAGGTGCACCTGTCCGACGTGTCGCTGGCCTCGCTGGAACTCGGCCCTTACCGCCATTTCATGCAGAAGGAAATCCACGAGCAGCCGCGCGCGCTGGGTGACACCATCGAGGCGGCGATCGACGCCGGTGGCTTCCCGGCCGAGCTGTTCGGCAGGAATGCCGAGGCGGTGCTGGCGGGCATCGAAGGCGTGCAGATCCTGGCGTGTGGCACCAGCTACTACGCCGGCCTGACCGCGCGCTACTGGATCGAGTCCATCGCCGGCCTGCCGTGCAGCGTGGAGATCGCCAGCGAGTACCGCTACCGCGCGGCGTATGCGAACCCGAAGCACCTGGTGGTGACGATCTCCCAGTCGGGCGAAACGCTGGACACGATGGAGGCGCTGAAGTACGCCAAGTCGCTCGGCCACCAGCACACGCTGTCGATCTGCAACGTGCCGGAAAGCGCGATTCCACGCGCCAGTGAACTGGTCTGCTATACCCGTGCCGGGGCCGAGATCGGCGTGGCTTCGACCAAGGCGTTCACTACCCAGCTGGCGGCGCTGTTCCAGCTGACCGTGGTGCTGGGCAAGCTGCACGGACGCGTCGATGCCGCACAGGAAGCCGACTATCTGGAGCAGCTGCGCTTCCTGCCGGGCAGCGTGCAGCACGCGTTGAACCTGGAGCCGCAGATCGCGGCCTGGGCCGAGCGCTTCGCGCGCAAATCCAACGCGCTGTTCCTGGGTCGTGGCCTGCATTATCCGATCGCACTGGAAGGTTCGCTCAAGCTCAAGGAGATCTCCTATATCCACGCCGAGGCGTATCCGGCGGGCGAGCTCAAGCACGGTCCGCTGGCGCTGGTGGACGAGGACATGCCGGTGGTGGTGATCGCCCCCAACGACAGCCTGCTGGAGAAGGTGAAGTCGAACATGCAGGAAGTCCGCGCGCGGGGAGGCGAGCTGTTCGTGTTCGCCGACCAGGACAGCAACTTCTCCGAAAGCGAAGGCGTGCATGTGATCCGTACGCCGCGCCACGCGGGCGTGCTCAGTCCGGTGGTGCATACCATTCCGGTGCAGTTGCTGGCCTACCACACCGCACTGGCGCGTGGCACCGACGTGGACAAGCCGCGCAACCTGGCCAAGAGCGTGACGGTGGAGTAACCGCCATCGGCTGCATGGGATGCTTCAGGTGAAGGGGGGCCGCGTGGCCCCCTTTCGTTTGCGCCGCTCACAGCGCCAAATGGGACACCCGCAGGGTGTTCTGTCCGCGCTCGGCAGCAGGCCATCAATCTTTAACGTGCAGCTCCGCGTGTGTTCAGCGGCGGTTTCAGCCGCAGTGCCATTCTCTGGATCGTCGGCAGGTTCCCACGACGTACTGTCCTATCGATGCCGGTAGTGACCGAGGGTCGCAGTCGTAGAATCGAGCCGACCGAGATACGGGTTGCGTTGCCGGACCCGCCTCGTTCGCGTTGCAGCACCTCGCCTTGCCGATGCATTCCCCATGGGCAGACCGGTGCGCCAGACGTGCGCTGAAAGGTCTGTTCCCGGGGAGGGGGCGAATCGGAAGAGCACACTTTTTTGACTTCAGTGACCTGCAACAGGAAACAAGAATGAACGTCCGCGAACTCCTGCAATCCAAGAAAGAAGCTGTCATCACCATCGATGCGGAAGACACCATCGGTGCCGCCGCCCACAAGATGAGCGCGAACAGGATCGCTGCCCTGGTGGTGATGAAGGATGATGCGCCGGTCGGCATCATCTCCGAGAAAGACATCGTGCGTACCCTGGCTGACGATGGCCCGCAGGCCGGCCGCCGGGTGATTTCCACCCTGCCGTCCACAGGACTGGAAGGCATCGCACCGGAGGCCACCCTGAAGCAGGCCATGTCGTTGATGACGTACTCGCGGCGCCGTCATCTGATGGTCACCGATGGCACGCGCCTGGTCGGCATCCTCAGTCTGGGCGACATCGTGAAGAATCTGCTGGGCGAGCTGGAGCTGGAAAAGGCCGTGCTGCAGGACATCTACATGGCCGCGCATTGACGCCGGCGCAGTAGAAGGAAAGAAGCCGGGCACTGCCCGGCTTCTTCGTTCACGGCATCGGTGGAATCAGAACGTCACCTTCACCGAATCGGCGCTGTAGCGCGCCGGGCCGTGATAGACCACCTCGATGTTGTTGCCATCCGGGTCAAGCACGAACGCGCCGTAGTAGCCCGGATGATAGGGGCGCTCGCCCGGTGCGCCGTTGTCGGTGCCGCCAGCGGCGATGGCGGCAGCATGAAACGCATCGACGGTCGCCGCATCGCGCGCCTGGAATGCCAGGTGGTGGCGTCCGGTCAGCTGGCCGGCAGCGGCTTCGCTGCTGGCGGTGGAAATGAACAGCTCGTCAGCCCAGAAATAATCCGGCCCTTCGCCGGCAACCGGAATGCCGATCGTGTCGAACACCGCCTGGTAGAAGCGGCGGCTGGCCGGCAGGTCGCGCACCACCAGCTGCAGGTGATCGATCAATCGACCGCGGTGCAGTTCCATAGTTTCCATGCGTACCTCTACAGAAAAGGGGACAGTGTGGATAGCGCCGGGCCGCGCCCGGCGAGCGCGCAGCGCGGCCTGCTTCCCATGCGATGAATATCGGAGCAAGGCCGCCGGGCATGGCCTGGCGCCAGCGCAATTGTGCCCCTTTCCGGATCAGGCGTTGGCGATGATTTCCACCCAGTAGCCGTCGGGGTCCTTGATGAAGGCGATGTTCTTCATGCGACCGTCGGTCAGGCGCTTCTGGAACGGCACGCCCAGATCCTCGAAGCGCTGGCAGGCAGCTTCCAGCTCGGGCACCGAGACGCAGATGTGGCCGAAGCCGCGCGGATCGCTGTTGCCGTCGTGGTAGACCGGGCCATCCTGGGCTTCAGTGCCGTGGTTGTGGGTCAGCTCCAGCACGCCCGGCAGGCCGGCCATCCACAGGCGGCGCTCGGCATCGTCTTCCGGCACCACGGCGCCGGACGGCACGTAGGCCAGGAAATACAGGCTGAACTGCGCTTCGGCGAAGTCACGCTTGTCGATCAGCCGGTAGCCCAGCACGCGGGTGTAGAAGTCCAGCGAGGCGGTGATGTCCTTCACCCGCAGCATGGTGTGGTTGAACACGAAGCCGGTGGTTTCGGCCGGGGCCTGGGCGGCGACGCCGGGGACCTGTTGGAGGGAAGAAAGGCTCATGATTCGCGTCCTGTCAGCAATGGAGGGAAATGACCCGCGGAGAGTGGCTGGAAGTTGCATCTGAAACCGGCAGTTGCCGGAACCCGCACTTCGCTTGCATCCTCGTTGTCGATCTGGGATCGTCGGGTCATGTTGCAGCGCAGGATAATCGGTGTGCGTCCGCAATGGGATGAGCGCTTCCGCAACGCCGGGTGAAATGCCTGCAACCAGAGCAGTACGGCGCGGCAGTGGGACGCAGGGGAATCCGGCAGGGATGGCGAGACGCCCGCGCATCGTCGCGGGCGGTTGACAGCCCGTTGCCTGCCGCGCTAATGATTGTATGTATATACAAATAACCGAGGGTCTTCAGGGGTCCCATGCCTTACCGCCGATGGCTGCCGCTGCTGCTGATGGCCGTGCTCCTCTTCGAAGGTGTCTTCGGAGCGTGGGCGGGGACGCGCATGGCGCTGCCTGGCGGGGACGCTGCAGGCTCCGCGGGCCGGGCGATTGCGGGCTGCCAGGCAACACCGCGCAGCGCGGCACCGGCGTCGGGCCACACCCGCCATGATCAGGCGCCGGTGGCCGCCGGCGACGTGCACAAGGATCACTGCAGCTGTGTCGATGCGGCCGGCTGCGACTGCCGCTGCCTGTTGAGTCTCTACCCTCCGATGCCATCGCTGCTGCTGCCCAGCGCCCATCCGCGCATCGCGCTGGACATTGCGCTGCCGGCACTGATCCTGCCTGCCAGCAAACTTTCCCGCGTATTCCGACCTCCCATCGCCTGAGCGGCTGTCCCCGCGTCGACATGACGCCGTCGTGTCCCTTTGCCCGAATCGTGGCGGGGGCACCCAGAGACAGTATTCCTGCGGGAGAGAAAACATGTATCTGAAGTCCAATGCCATGGCTGCGGCCATCGGCAGTCTGCTGTGCGTCTCCGTTGTCCACTCCGTCGCCGCGCAGGATGCGCAGTCGCCCGATGCGAAGGCACGCACGCTGGATACCGTGCAGGTGACCGGCAGCCACATCAAGCGCGCGCAGCTGTCAGGCGTCGGCCCGGTGAGCGTGGTCGATGCCGAGGCCATCGAACGTTCCGGCGCCACCTCGGTGGAAACCCTGCTGCAGCGCCTGCCGGCCTCGGCAGGGTTCGCGGGCAGCCAGAGCAATGCGTACTGGGCCGAGAACGGCTACGGCACCACCCAGGTCAATCTGCGCGGTCTCGGTATCAACCGGACCCTGGTCCTGCTCAACGGCCGGCGCATCGTCAATGGCGGCACCGGCGCCAACAGTTCGGTCGACCTCAATGTCATTCCGGTCTCACTGATCGAGCGCGTGGAGGTGCTCAAGGACGGTGCATCGGCAATCTATGGCGCCGATGCGGTGGCTGGCGTGGTCAACATCATCACCAAGCAGGGATTCGAGGGTGCCGAAGCGGTGGTGCGCTATGGCCAGACCAGCCAGGGCGACGGCGAGGAAACCTCGGTCGATGTCAGCTGGGGTGTCAGCAGCGAACGCGGCTCGCTGATGGCTGCGGTCAGCTACTTCGACAGCGGAGCGGTCAACATGGCCTCGCGCGCGCCCTGCGGCCTGATCGAATCCGATGGCCGGCTGGTCTGCTCCGGCAGTTCGTCCACCATCGGTGGTCGTGCACTGCTGGCGGATGGCCGACGGGTCAACTTCAACCAGGTGCCCGGAGGCGACGGCGATTTCTACGAGCCCTATTCGGCGGCCAAGCACAACTACAACGGCAATCCCACGCTCAACGCGGTCAACCCGATCGAGCGGCTCAGCCTGAGCGTGTTCGGCGACAGCCAGTTGAATGACAGCACACGCGCGTTCATCGAAGCGATGTACACCAACCGCCAGTCCAGGCAGCTGGCGACCTCGGGTGGGCTGGGCGTCTACCGGCCGATCAACATCGCCGCTGATCACCCGACCAATCCCACCGGGCAGGATCTGCTGCTGCAGCGCCGGCGCCTGGAAGAGGCCGGTCCCCGCCACTTCTTCCAGGAGACCGACACCTACCGGGTGGTAGCGGGCCTGAAAGGCCAGTTCGGCACCAGCTGGGACTGGTCGGTGGCCTTCAACTGGGGGCGCAACACCGGCGTGGATGGTTCGGACAATGTCGCCAACCTCGATCGCGTCGACCAGACGCTGGACCGGTCCCTGTGCAGTACCGCGCCCGGCGCAGCGATTCCCTGCGGCGACTATCTCGGCTACGGGGACCTGAGCCGTGACGTGCTGGATTACATCCTGTACACCTCGCGCGATACCGGCGGAAACGAGCAGAAGAGCTTCACCGCCAATCTCAGCGGGCAGATCTTCGAGCTGCCGGCAGGCTGGGTGGGATTCGCCGCGGGCGTGGAGGTGCGCAGGGAGCGCGGTTGGCGTGATCCGGATCCGTTGACCGTGCTCGGCATCGGCAACACCAACCAGCAGGATCCGATCGCCGGGCGATACACGGCCAAGGAAGCGTACATGGAGCTGGCGGTGCCGCTGCTGCAGGACGCGGTCATCGCAGATTCGCTGTACCTCAACCTGGCCGGCCGCGTGTCCGACTACGACCTGTTCGGGCGCGACTTCAACTACAAGGCCGGGCTGGACTGGCAGGTCAGCTCTTCGCTGAAGCTGCGCAGCACCTATGCTACGGCATTCCGCATTCCCAACATCCCCGAACTGTTCGGTGGCGTGTCCGAGGGCAACCTCACCACCACCGACCCCTGCAGTGGCTGGAGCGGACTGCCGGCCAGCTCGATCGTGCGTGCGAACTGCCAGGCCGATGGCGTGCCGGCTGGTTACGTGCAGCCGGGCAATACCATCCTGACCACGTCCGGCGGCAATGCGGATCTCGAGCCGGAAGATGCGACCTCCTTCACCGCCGGGGTGGTGTGGACACCCACGTTCGCACCCGGGCTGACGCTCACCCTGGACTACTACCGCATCCGCATCGAGAACGCGATCCAGCGTATCGCCGGCTCCACCAAGCTGGCCATCTGCTACAACACTCCGTCGCTGGCGCATCCGTTCTGCGACGCCAGCAACTTCACCCGCGACCCGCGCACCGGCGAAGTGAACTACCTCTCATCGCAGCCGGTGAACACGGCCGATGAGCAGGTCAGTGGCTACGACCTGGGCGCACTCTACGAGTTCAAGCCGTGGGGCATGGACGCCAGCATCAATGCCGACATCTCCTACCTTCAGCGTTATGACGTGCGCCCGTATGCCGGAGCAGAGGTGATCACGTATGCCGGCAGGATCACCGGCGGCCGTGGCAGCTATGCCAAGTGGCGTGGACTGATGTCGATGAACGCGTCCCGTGGGCAATGGTCCGGTACCTGGACCACCCAGTACATCGGCCGGGCCGACGACATCAATGCCGCGCGTGGCGACATCGGTGATCATGCGCCATCGGTGTTCTATCACAATCTCCAGCTCAGGTACGCGGTCAGCAAGGCGCTGGATGTGGCGCTGGGCGTGGACAACGTCTTTGATCGCTCGGCGCCGTTCATCCAGAGCTATACCGACGCCAACACAGACACCATGACCTACGACCTGCTCGGTCGTCGCTGGTATGCACGCATCGGCTACCGCTGGTGATCGCACGCGCCCCCGTCGCCTGCGGCGGGGGTGCTCCGCAAGGGAGAGAAGGTAGATGAAACCCGCATTCTGGGCGCGCCGCGCCCACAAATGGATCGGACTGGTGATCGGTGTGCAGGCGCTGTTGTGGATGCTCAGCGGGGTCTACATGACCGTGGTGCCGCTGCAGGTGATCCATGGCGACCACCTGGCCCATGTCCGTGGCGAACCGCTGGCGCCGGTGCATGATCGGGTCGGTGTCGATGTGCTGGCCGCGCGTTATCCCGGCCTGCAGTCGTTCCGCCTCAAGCGGCTGCTGGAGCGTGAGGTCTACGACGTCCAGCGCGGACCGGAACGCTTCCTGGTCGATGCCCGCAGTGGAGAGCGCCTGCCGCGGCTGGACCGGGATGGCGCCATCGCGCTGGCCACAGCGCTGTACCAGGGCGCAGGCGAGGTCGCGCGGGTGGAATGGGTGACCCGTGCGCCGTCGGAAGTGAAGACGCGACCGGTGCCGATGTGGGCCGTCCATTTCGCTGACCGCGGAAGCACCACGCTGTACCTGTCACCGGACAGCGGTGAACTGCTGGCGCGCCGGCACAGCCTGTGGCGCTGGTTCGATTTCCTGTGGATGTTCCACATCATGGACTACGAGCAGCGCACCGACGTCAACAATGGCCTGCTGCGCGTCGCATCGGTGATCGGGCTGGCATTCGGCCTCAGTGGCGTGTGGCTGCTGTTCTACAGCTTCGGCCAGAGGAGGCGCGCATGACGCCGTGGCTGCGCCGGCTGCACAGGTGGATCGGGGTGCTGGTGGGACTGCAGTTCCTGGTCTGGCTCGGCAGTGGACTGGGCATGAGCCTGCTTGACCCGGACCGGATCGCCGGCACTTCGCAGCGGGCTGCGCCCGCGGCGCCCCTGGCATGGCCGGCAGATACCGTCTCACCGGCCGATGCGCTGCGTGCTGCGCGGTGGCCGGCCGCGACCCTGGACAGCGGCTGGCTGCTGCAGGCGCCGGTGTATCGACTGCAGTCAGCGGAAGGCACCGAGGTGATCGATGCGCGTGATGGCAGGCGCATCACCATCGATCCGGTGATCGCGCTGCGCGTCGCGCAGGCCGCCTACCGTGGCCAGGGCGTGCCCGCAGCGCCGGTGCATCTGGCGCACAGTCTGGAGACGCGCGGCCATCCCGACGCGGTGTGGCGGGTGGACTTCGGCGATGCGCAGGACACCACCGTCTACGTCTCCGCCGACAGCGGACAGGTGCTCGAGCATCGCACCGCAACGTGGCGGCTGTTCGATGTGTTCTGGATGCTGCACATCATGGACTACGCGGCGCGGGCCAACTTCAACAATCCGCTGGTGGTGGGGATGGGGCTGGGGGGGCTGTGGATGGCCTTGACCGGCGCGTGGCTGCTGCTGGCAAGCGTCCGCCTGCATGAGTTCGTTCCACATCGATGGCGCAGCCGCCGGCAGTTGGCAGTGTTCGCCCCGGGAGGCACGCACCTGCGCACCGTGGCCGCGGCGCAGGGGGACAGTGTCTACCTGGCGCTGGCCCGCGAAGGCGTGAACCTGCCTTCCAACTGCGGCGGCGGGCAGAGCTGTGGACTGTGCGAAGTCCGGGTCCGTGGACAGGCTGGAACCCCTTCCGCCGCAGATCGGGCGCACCTGGCCGGATCGCGCCTGAAGGTCGGCTGCCGGCTCGCCTGCAACCTGCAGGTGGAGGCGGATATGGAGATCGAGGTGTCCGGCGGTGCCAGCCTGTGGACCGAGCATGAGGCAACGGTCGAGCGGATCGAAGCGGTGACCCCGTTCCTGCGCGAGATCCACCTGCGTCCGGACCACGCCGCCGACGCACTCTATCAACCCGGCTGCTACCTGCAGCTGCATGTGCCCGAATACGAGTTGCCCCGTTCCGCGCTCTGGCATCCGGACGAACACCGGCAGGACTGGGCACCGTTGGCCCTGCCGGAAACCCTGCACAACAAGGCGGCGGTGCGTCGTTCGTACTCGCTGGCGATGCCGGTTGCCGCCGAAGCGGGGCGCCTGGTGCTGCTGGCCCGGTTCAGCCCCGGCTGGCAGCAGGGCAAGCGGCATCCGCCGGGCAAAGGGTCCAGCTATCTGTACGCGTTGCGCCCCGGCGATCGCGTCCGCTACAGCGGACCGTTCGGTGATTTCGCGCTCAGCGGCGTGTCCCGGGAAAAGATCTTCATCGGAGCCGGCGCCGGCATGGCGCCGCTGCGGGCGATGATCGAACATCGGCTTTCCGAGGGAGGGCAGGAGCGCATCCACTACTGGTACGGTGCCCGCAGCGACCGCGATTGCCCCTACATGGCGCAGATGCAGGCCCTGCAGGCAGCGCACGCGAACTTCAGCTGGCATCCCGTCTGGTCCGGGCAGGGAACTGGCCGGCGCGTGCATGACGCCATCCATGAGGATCTGCTGCAGCGGCATCCGGATCTTTCCGGCTGCGAGTTCTACCTGTGCGGGCCACCACCGATGCTGGCCGCGACCCGGCAGCTGCTGCAGCGGCTGGGGGTGACGGAAGAGCGGATCGCATACGACGATTTCAAGATCTGAAGTGGAGGCGCCGTGGCCGTGCAGGGCGGCCGCGGCGCCCGTTGCAGCGGTGCGGGCGGAGTAGAATGCCCAGCTGTACTCACCGAAGTGGCGTTCCATGTCCCAGCGCGCCTGGGTGGCTGCGGCCATCCGCAAGATCGAAGCCGATTTCAACCGGTCCGCCGATACCCACCTGATCCCGATGGCGCTGCCCGGGTTCGAAGGCATCGATGTCTACCTGAAGGATGAATCCAGCCACCCCACCGGCAGCCTCAAGCACCGCTTGGCGCGTTCGCTGTTCCTGTACGCGCTGGCCAACGGCTGGCTGCGCGAAGGGCGGCCGGTGATCGAGGCGTCGAGCGGCTCGACCGCGGTGTCCGAAGCGTATTTCGCACGCCTGCTGGGGCTGCCCTTCATCGCGGTGATTCCGGCCACGACCTCGCCGGAAAAGATCGCTGCCATCGAATTCCATGGTGGCCGCTGCCACCTGGTCGAGCGCGCCTGTGATCTCAACTGCGAATCGGAACGGCTGGCGCGCGAAACCGGCGGTCACTTCATGGACCAGTTCACCTACGCCGAACGGGCCACCGACTGGCGCGCCAACAACAACATCGCCGAGTCCATCTTCAAGCAGATGGCCGAAGAGCCCAGCCCGGTACCCGAGTGGATCGTGTGCAGCCCAGGCACCGGCGGCACTGCGGCCACGCTGGGCCGCTACGTCAGCTACCGGCGGCACGACACCCGCATCCTCTGCGCGGATCCGGAGATCTCGGTGTTCTTCGAGGGCTACCAGGCGGCGGTGGCGGGCGAGCAGCAGTGGCGTAACCTGACCTGCAGCGGTGGCTCCCGTGTGGAAGGCATCGGCCGACCGAGGGTGGAGCCGAGCTTCATTCCAACCAGCGTCGATGCGATGGTGAAGGTGCCGGATGCATTGAGCCTGGCAGCCATGCGCCACGTCAGCCGGCAGCTCGGTCGGCGCGTGGGAGGCTCCACCGGCACCAACTTCATCGGTGTGCTGCAGGCGGCGCAGTGGATGCGCGAAGCCGGCCGCCACGGCAGCATCGTCAGCATCCTGTGCGACAGTGGCGAGCGCTACGCGCAGAGCTATTACGACCCGGCGTGGTACGCACGACAGGGCATCGATGTGGACGGTGCCGAACTGGAAGGGTGTGAACGAATCGGCGGTCGAGAAGGCCAAGCAGCTGGCCGGCGATGATTAC
>NZ_JASGBV010000076.1:0-9658 GCF_030053245.1 Stenotrophomonas sp. RS-48 | reverse complement strand
CTGCTCGATGCCGGCGCTCTGTTCCTGCGAGGCCGCGGAAATCTCGGCCATGATGTCGGTTACGCGCTGCCCGAGGCGCTCAATCCAGCCAGCCGTCGCGTTCGCTGTGCAGGATGCGGCCGTCATAGCCGCTCAGGCGCACCTCGACCTTCTGGTTGCGGGCATTGCGCGCTTCCAGCGACCAGGTGGCGCCATCGCGCTCCAGCGAGTGGATCTCGCGCAGGCCCTGCGACTGTGCCTTGGCCAGCACCTGCTCGGTCGGCAGCAGCGCGCGGCCGTTGTGCTCATCGAAGATCTCGCCGGTCTTCGGGTCCACGTAGACCTCGCTGAAGCGGCCATCGGCGCGGCTGACGTCGGCTTCCCACAGGCCGTCATCGCGTTCGATCTCGTGGATCTGGGTGTAGCCGGCCTTGCGCAGGGCCTGCTCGGCCTGGGCCATGCCCAGTGGTGCAGCGTGCACGGCCGGCGCAATGGCCAGCACGGCGACGGTGGCGAGGGTGAGCGACTTCAGCATGGGAGTTCTCCTGTTCGTGGCCGGACCATTCCGGCAGCACCACGATGCCGCGGTCGGCTAACAGCCCCTTAGCGGCCATCGTTAGTCGGCTGTTAGTCGGCGGTGCCATGCTCGCGCCTGTCGCCATCGCCCGAGGATCCGTCACCGATGCTGGTCTCCCTGCCCCTGCTGCTGGCCCTGGCCACTCCGGGCTCCGCTGCCGGCCCTGCGCCGGACCCGGCGCAGCAGGTCGCGCGCCGCGCCGTGCAGCAGGGCCGTTACGTGCCCCTGGAACAGGTGGTGCGCGACGCGCTCAGGCGCCAGCCCGGCCAACTGCTGGAGGTGGAGCTGGACGACGCGGTGTACGAGGTGGAGATCCTGCGTGACGACGGCGCAGTGGTGGAGCTGGACTATGATGCGCGCAACGGGACGTTGTTGAAGATGGAACTGGACGACTGATGCGGATCCTGCTTGCCGAGGATGACACCGAGCTGGCCAAACGCCTGCAGCCCCTGCTGGAGCAGGCCGGCTACGTGGTCGATGTGGCCACCGATGGCCGTCGTGCGGAAGAGATCGGCCAGATCGAGGACCTGCATGCCGCAGTCGTCGATCTTGGCCTGCCCGGCCTGGATGGACTGAGCGTGATCGAGCGCTGGCGTGCCCATGGCCGCGATTTTCCGGTGCTGGTGCTGACCGCACGCAGCCGCTGGCACGACAAGCTGGCCGGCTTCGATGCAGGCGCCGATGACTACCTGACCAAACCGTTCCAGGCCGATGAACTGGTGCTGCGCCTGCGTGCCCTGATCCGCCGCAGCCGGGGCCACGCCAGCCCGCGCCTGCAGTGCGGCCCCCTGCAGCTTGACGTCAACGCCGGTCGCTTTGAACTGGACGGGCAACCGTTGCCGCTGAGTCCCCAGGAGTTCCGCGTACTGAGTTACTTCATCCATCACGCCGGCCGCGTGATCAGCCGCGACCGCCTCGGCGAACAGGTCTTCGAAGGCGGTTACGATCCGGACTCGAACGCGCTGGACGTGCTGCTTGGCCGGGTGCGGCGCAAGCTGGGCGTGGAACTGATCCATACCGTGCGTGGCCAGGGTTGGCGGCTGGCCGAGGCATGAGCGCGCGCCAGCCTTCATTGCGGCGGCGGCTGCTGCTGGTGGGGGGCATCGGCCTGGTGCTGGTGTCGGTGCTGGCCAGCGTGCTGCTGGGCGAGCTGTTCAAGCGCAGCGCGCGCGACCGTCTTGACGGCGAGTTGCAGCAGGACATGCTGACTCTGCTCGCGCAGGCGGAGATCGATCCCGACGGACAGCTGCGGCTGCGCCAGGAACCCAACGACGCGCGCTTCCAGCGTGTGTTCTCCGGCGCCTACTGGCAGATCACCGACCGCAACGGCAAGGTGCTGCTGCAGTCGCGCTCGCTGTGGGACCAGACGCTGCCGGTCACGGCCACCGGCCCGGCCGAGCGCAATCTGAGCGGGCCGATGCAGCAATCGCTGCGTGCCCGTGTGCAGCAGGTGCGCCTGCCACGTGCATCGCAGCCCTACATTGCGCTGGTTGCCCATGATCGCAGCGCGCTGGACGCGGACACCGCCGCCTTCCGTCAGCGCAGCGCGCTCGCGCTGGGCCTGCTGGTCGCGGCCTGGCTGGCGGTGCTGGCCAGCCAGGTGCATTTCGGCCTGCGCCCACTGCGCGGCCTGGGCCAGCAGCTGGAACGCATCCGCCGTGGCGATGCCGAGCGCATCGACCGCAGCCGGCTGGATCTGGAGATCGCGCCGCTGGCCGATGAGCTCGATGCCCTGCTCGATCACCACCAGCGCATGGTCGCGCGCGCGCGCAGCAGCGCCGAGGACCTGGCGCATGCGCTGAAGACGCCGCTGAGCGTGCTGGCGGCCGAGGCGGAGGGTGAAGGACGCGGCTGGCGGCGCACGGTGCACGAACAGGGCGCGCGCATGCGTGCGAGCATCGACCGCTACCTGGCCGCCGGCCTGGCCGTGGACCACCACCAGCGCAGCGATGTGGCGCCCGCGGTGGAGGCATTGTACCGATTGATGACCCGCGTGCATGCCGGCCGCCGCATCCGCTTCCAGATGGACGTGGCACACGGGCTGGCCTTCGCCGGCGCAGCCACCGACCTGGAGGAGATGCTGGGCAACCTGCTGGACAACGCCGGCAAATGGGCCGCCAGCGAAGTACGCCTGCGGGCCCTGGCCAAACAGGACCGGCTGCATATCGAAGTGCGCGATGACGGCCCGGGGCTGGACGAAGCCAAGCTGGAGAGTGTCCTGCAGCGTGGCGTACGCCTGGACGAACGAGTGGAAGGCAGCGGCCTGGGCCTTGCGATCGCCGCGGAGATCGCCGCCAGCCACGGCGGCTCACTGCGCCTTTCCAACGAGAACCCGGGACTGCGCGCACGGTTGGAACTGCCGCTGGCCCCGACGGACGCCCCGCCTCCCCGGTAGAGCCGCCCCGGCGCTGCACGACCCGCCTCAGCGGTGATGCATCCACCAGCAGTCGATGGCGTCGAGCATGATGTGGATCACCAGGCCGATGCCCACCAGGCGGGTCTTCTTCGGCACGCACAGCCCGGCATACACCGCGATCGCCGGCGCGGTGTGCAACGGGTGGAAGCCGATGCTGCAGCGGTTCGGCGCGTAGATCGGATCGGCCAGCAGATGGTCAAGGTCGATGATCCAGCCCAGCAGCATCAGCAACCACGCCGATGCAAAGCGCTTGCGCCAGAACACCATGCCAGCAGGGCTGGCACGGCGGCATGCAGGAACAGGTGGAAGATCGCGCGGGCGCTCATCAGGACCGATAGCGCCGGGCCATGCCCGGCGTTGCCGCAGGCATCAGACCAGCGGCTCGTCGGACAGGTAGGTGTAGCCGGTCAGGCCCGCCTCCAGCGCCTGCGACAGTTCCTGCGCACGCTCCGGCGACAGCCCGGCGGCAGCCACGCGCTGGGCATAGGCCGCGCGCAGGTCATCCAGCCGGTAGCCCACGTAGTCCAGCATCACGTCGGTGGTGTCGCCACGACGCTGCTGGGTGATCGCGTAGCCGTCCGCATCGGCCACCACTTCCACCGCGTCGGTGTCACCGAACAGATTGTGGATGTCGCCCAGGATCTCCTGGTAGGCACCGACCATGAAGAAGCCGATGCGGTAGCTCTCGCCATGCTTGATCGCGTGCAGCGGCAGCGAACTGTCCAGGCTCTCGTTCTCGACATAGGTCTTGACCATGCCGTCCGAGTCGCAGGTCATGTCGGCAATGATGCCGCGACGGTCCGGCACTTCGTCCAGCCGCTCGATCGGCACGATCGGGAACACCTGGTCGATGGCCCACGCGTCGGGAATCGATTCGAACACGCTGAAGTTGACGAAGTACTTGTCGACCAGGCGCTCGTTCAGTTCATCCAGCGCCGGACGGTGGCTCTTCTCGTCATAGCTCAGGCGCGCACGCACGCCGTGGGCGATGGCGTAGAACAGGTCGTCGATGCGCGCACGCTGCGGCAGGTCGATCTGGCCCAGCGCGTAGCTGGACAGGCCTTCGGCATGGAAGTGCTGCGCCTCCTGGAACAGTTCCACCGCCGGGCGCACGTCCAGTTCCTCGTGGATCTCGCGCAGATGACGGATCGAAGCCGGCTCGTCATCGTGCTGGTCCGGCACGCGGCCTTCCTGCGCCTGTTCCACTTCGGACACATTCGCGATCAGCACTGCATGGTGCGCGGTCATCGCACGGCCGCACTCGGTAACGATGCGCGGGGGGGGCAGGCCGTGCTCTTCGCAGGCGTTGGCCAGCGGCTGCACGATGTTGCTGGCATACGAATTCAAGCCGTAGTTGATCGAGCAGAAGCTGCGCGAACGGGTGCCTTCGTAATCAACGCCCAGGCCGCCGCCCACGTCCACATGGGTGATCTTCGCGCCCAGCTGCGACAGTTCAACGAAGTAGCGGGTGGCTTCGCGCATGCCGTTGGCGATGTCGCGCACGTTGGAGATCTGCGAGCCCATGTGGAAGTGCAGCAGGCTCAGGCAATCGGCGTACTCGGTATCGCGCAGCGACTTCCACAGGTCCAGCAACTGGCGCGGGGACAGGCCGAACTTGGCCTTGTCGCCCCCGCTGTTCTGCCACTTGCCGGCGCCCAGCGACGCCAGCCGCATGCGCACGCCCAGGCCGGGCTTCACGTCCAGCGCCTTGGACTCTTCCAGCACCAGCTTCAGCTCGGACGGCTTCTCGATGACGATGAAGGTCTGCAGGCCCAGCTTGCGACCGATCAGGGCCAGGCGGATGTACTCACGGTCCTTGTAGCCGTTGCAGACGATCAGGCCGCCCGGGCGCGACAGTGCCAGCACCGCCATCAGCTCCGGCTTGCTGCCCGCTTCCAGGCCGAAGCCCTCGCCGTGGTGGCTGGCCAGGGTACCGGCCACGCCGCGGTGCTGGTTGACCTTGATCGGGTACACCGCGGTGTAACCACCCGCGTAATCCCAGTCCTGCTGGGCCTGGGCGAATGCCGCCTGCAGCTTGCCCAGGCGCTGGCCGAGGATGTCCGGGAAGCGCACCAGCAGTGGCAGCTTGGCGCCCGCCTCGCGGGCGGCGTCCACCACCTTGGGCAGCGACACCACCGGGCCGTCCGCCCCGGTCGGTCTCACCACCATGTGCCCGGCCTGATCCACGTCGAAGTAACCATCCGCCCAATGCGGGATCGAGTAGGTCTTGCGGGCTTGGTCGAGGGACCAATCGGTCATTTCAGTCGGCCTTGTTGGCAATAAAAGGGGGGGCATGATAACGCCTATATGCCCACAGGTTCGTTATCATGCGCGCCCGCGCCCGTGACCCGGCTCCTGCCGGACCTGAACAGGCCGATCCGTCCGGATGTGGCTTGCGCCACGCGGCCCCGTGCCGCCAACCCGGCTCTACCCCCTCCGAACAGGACCCCAGAAGGACACGTCCCATGACTGACAGCAACAACTGGTACATCGAGCATTTCGAGCGCACCGGCTCGGCCATCGGCTACCGCATCACCGGCAAGCTGGACGAGGTGCAGTCGCCCTTCCAGAAGATCGAGATCTTCCAGACCACCGACTGGGGCAACCTGATGACCATCGATGGCGCCATCATGCTGACCAGCAAGGACAACTTCTTCTATCACGAGATGATCAGCCACCCGGTGCTGTTCACCCACGCCGCCCCCAAGCGCGTGGTGATCATCGGTGGCGGCGACTGCGGCACCCTGCGCGAAGTGCTCAAGCACAAGGGCGTGGAGAGCGTGACCCAGTGCGACATCGACGAGCAGGTCACGGTGATGGCGCGCAAGCACTTCCCGGAGCTGTGCGACTCCAACGACGATCCGCGCGCCGAACTGCTGTTCGACGACGGTGTGGCCTACATGGCCAACTGCCCGGCCGGCAGCGTGGACGTGGTGATCGTGGACTCCACCGACCCGGTCGGCCCGGGCGAAGGCCTGTTCAACAAGGCCTTCTACGAGAGCTGCTTCAAGGCGCTGAAGGACGATGGCATCCTGGTGCAGCAGTCCGAATCGCCGCTGATGCAGCTGGAACTGATCAACGAGATGCGTACCGAGATGGGCAAGGCCGGCTTCGGTTCGTTCAAGACCCTGCCGTTCCCGCAGCCGTGCTACCCAACCGGCTGGTGGAGCGTGACCATGGCGCGCAAGGGCGACAGCAGCTTCGACTTCCGCCAGGCTGATTCGGCCGCCAAGACCTTCACGACCCTGTACTACACCGCCGCGCTGCACACCGGCGTGCTGGTGACCCCGCCGTTCGTGCAGGCGGCACTGAAGAGCTGATCCAACAAAAAACCCGCGCTGGCAGCAGCGCGGGTTTTTCATTTGCAGGCAACGCCGGGCGATGCCCGGCGTTTCGCTTACAGCGCCCAGATTCCGGCAATCACCGCCGCCACCAGGCCCCACTTGATGACCTGGTAGGCCACCACGCTGCGCTCGCGCAGCGCCTTGGCCTTCAGGCGCACCTTGTACAGGCTGCCGAATGCCTTGTTGACACCCCCGGTCGGATCACCTGGCAGGTTCGGCGAAGCGCCACCGGCCAGCAGCGTGGCGGCCACCGCACGGTTGAACAGGCCCGGCAGGCCGAAGCGCAGCGGGCGCGCGATGTCGCAGAACAGGATCACTCGGTCCTGCTCGGTCTCGTTATGCGCGTGGTGGATGTAGGTTTCGTCGAACATCATCCACTCGCCGTCGCGCCAGCTCTTCCGGATGCCGTCCACTTCGATGTAGCAGGCATCATCGTTGGGGGTGCTCAGGCCCAGGTGCAGGCGCAGCGAACCGGCGAACGGATCGCGGTGCGGACGCAGCTCGCTGCCCGGCGGCAGCTGCGCGAACATCGCTGCGCGAACATCCGGAATCGACTCGATCAGGGCCACGGTCTTCGGGCACAGCGTCTTCGCTGACGGGTGCGAGGGGCCGTACCAGCGCAGGTAGAAGCGCTTCCAGCCACGGCGGAAGAACGAGTTGAAGCCCGCATCGTTGAAACTGCTGGACGCAGCGATCTTCTGCGCATCGCGCAGCGCCAGCGCCTCGTCACGGATCATCTGCCAGTTCTGGCGCAGGGGTTCCAGCTGCGGGAACTCCTTGCCCGGGTCCAGAAACGGCGTGGTCGGCACCTTCGAGAACATGTACATGACCACGTTGATCGGGGCCATGAAACTGGAGTGGTCCAGCAGCTGGCGCGACCAGCGCGCGCGGACCTTGCCACGGAAGTGGATGTACAGCACGCAGGCCACGAACAGCACTGCCAGTACGATCTTGATCATCAAAAACTTTCCTCCGGCGGCAGCCGGAACGGGAATCAGGGGGCGATGCACGGCGCAGGCGGCCGGCATCGGTGGCAACGCGGCAGGGGACGGGGACGTGCCGGAACGGGGCGGCCGCCGATGTCGCGGATGAACAGCTTATGGTCGGCAGGCCGTGCGCCGGGGTCAAGCCACACGTGCGCCATGTTCAGCGGCGCTTGGCTGAACGGGTGGATTTCCTCTTCAACTTATTGATTTTCAATGCCCCAAACCTAAGAGTGAGACGAAATTGTCCGCCCGTGCGCGACGAACTGTTCCAGCCACGGCCCCGACATTTCTCCGACAGAACGTGGATTAGCGAACTTGCCGGTACTAAAATTGACTTAACGAAAGTTTAGCCAGTTTCCCCCGCCTCACCGGTTCGCTTGACGCTTCAGCGCCGCCCACCGGGTCGTCCGAGACCCCGCCATGCCCCTTCCTGCCTCCCCCTGCCAGACCTGCGGCGATGACGCCACCACGCCCCTGCTGCTCAAGCGTGGCGAACGCCTGCTGGCCCCCGATGTCTATCGCACCTGCCTGGATGGCCGCGAGGCCGTCATCAAGGACTACTCCCGCTATCGCGGCACGCCGCTGTCGCTGGTCGCACGCCTGATGGTGCGCCGTGAAGCGCGCATGCTGCAGCGCCTGGGCGGCTGGAAGCACGCGCCGGCACTGCTGGGAACACTGGGAGGCCTGGCACTGGGCATGGAGTTCATTCCCGGCCAGACCCTCAGCACCGCCCAGGCAGTCGGCAATGAAGTGTTCGAGCAGCTGCAGCACGCACTCAGCCGCCTGCATGCGGCCGGCATCACCCATAACGATCTGCACGGCACCAACGTGGTGGTCAGCGGCGGCGTACCGGTGCTGCTGGACTTCACCTCGGCCTGGCGCGCACCGCGCTGGCTGCGCCGCAATCCGCTGACCCGGCAGATGCGCCGCAGCGACATGAAGAACCTGCTGAAGATCCGCCAGCGCGTGACCGGACAGGCGCCCAGCGCCACCCAGGCCGCCCTGGTAGCCGACCCCGGCTGGGTGGCCGCAGTGCGCCAGGGCTGGAAGCGGTTCTATAAGTGGGCGAAGCGCCGGTAAGCGTCGCTCCGCTCACCGCTTTACCGCTCCTTGTAGAGCCGAGCCCATGCTCGGCTGCTCTTTGTAGAGTCGAGCAAGCTCGACTCTACATAACGGCGGAACGGCAGCCGAGCATCGGCTCGGCTCTACAACATCCCGCCGTACGGCTTACAGCGCGTCTGCGTCCAGCTCGCCGGTACGGATACGCACCACGCTGCCCAGGTCATACACGAATACCTTGCCGTCGCCGATCTTGCCGGTACCGGCCGCCTTGACGATGGCTTCCACCACCGCCTCCACCTGGTCATCGGTCACCGCCACTTCCAGCTTCACCTTCGGCAGGAAGTCGACCACGTACTCGGCGCCACGGTACAGCTCCGTATGCCCCTTCTGGCGGCCGAAGCCCTTGACCTCCGTCACCGTGATGCCGGTGACGCCACGCTCGGCCAGCGCTTCGCGCACGTCGTCGAGCTTGAACGGCTTGATCACCGCCATGACCATCTTCATCGTCGATCTCCTGTCTTCCGGCGTGGAGGATAGCGCCTGAACGCGCCCGGTGCGACGCCGCGGCTGCCTGTCCGGGCAGCGCGCGCCGGCAGTATCCTTGTGGCTGAACGGCCTGCCCGCGCCTGATGCGCGGGCGCCACCCACGGAGCACCCCATGATCGACCTGAACCAAATCGATGACCTCGCCCGCCGCCTCAGCGACCTGGTGCCGCCGGGCCTGCGCGAATCACGCGAGGAACTGCAGGCCACCTTCAAGAGCGCGCTGCAGGCTGGGCTGGCCAAGCTCGATCTGGTCACGCGCGAGGAATTTGAAGTGCAGCGCGCGGTGCTGCTGAAGACCCGCCAAAAGCTGGATGCGCTGGAAACAGCGGTGCGCGAGCTGGAAGGGCGCCGCGCCGCAGAATGAAAAAGGAGGCGCGCTGCGCCTCCCACTTACAGATTATTTCCCGGATGGGGCCTTGCAGCAAGGCCCACCTGGCCCCCTAGACTCGCCGGCCTGTCGATCCGGCAGGACAACCTGGGGTATCGCGATGACGCAGGACACCGAATGGACACCCGTTTCGCAGGACACCTGCGATCAGGTCGCCGGGCCGTTCTATCACGGCACCCGGGCCGACCTGGCCACGGGCGATCTGCTGGTTGCCGGCTACGGCTCCAACTATCGCGATGGCGTGGTGATGAACCACATCTACTTCACCACGATTGCCAAGGGCGCCGGGCTGGCCGCGGAGATGGCCCGGGGCGAGGGACCGCCGCGTGTGTACGTGGTGGCACCGACCGGGCCGTTCGA
>NZ_JASGBV010000075.1:0-55203 GCF_030053245.1 Stenotrophomonas sp. RS-48 | reverse complement strand
TCTGTTTCAAGTGGTCCCTTTGCTCAGTTTCAGAACTGCGCAGATGATGAGGAGTCTCTGACGAAGTTGGTGTTTCAATTGGTGAATAGAATCCCTGGGTCCGAGCCCGATCGAGAAACCATAAAGTTTCAAGTCGGAAAATTCAGGGCGACTGTGAACGGAATAATGGGAAGAATCGGAGTTTCGCCTCTATCGGAGAAGAAGAAGGGGGCTGTTGAAGCTGATAATTCTTCAGCAAAGCTATTTGAGGAGATCAAGGTGATGTTTCAGGATCTTCCAATGCGGATGTCACTTGGTGATGTCGAAAGTTACAGTCGGCCGCTGAGTTTTCGCCACTTCTCAGATGATGTCGATCAGATGTACCGTCAGGGAAGTTATTCAATAGGTATTCGTATTGCACTTGCCACCTACAAAAATTCGCTTCCCTGGCTCTACGACGAAGGTTGTGCATTGATAAAGACGCTTGAGGGCTCGAGCTCACTGATCGCCAAGAAGAGATCCTTGGAAAATTTTGAGGGTGTTCTCAAGTCGAGTATGCGAAGTCTGCATTTTGAGAGGACATTCGGAGGGGACAAGAAGGAATACATGTCCGTAGTCCGAGGCTTTCCGGCAATGCTCAGCCATGGTCTCAGGGCAATTGGGGGTTTGTTACCGCCAAGGCCATAAATCCTGGCCGGTGGGACGGTGGTCGAACTGAGCTCTTATTCGGGCCTCACTTCCCGACAAGCCCACTCAAGCAACCCCCGGCAAGCCAGAAACAACCCATCCACCACCCCTTCATCCAAATGCCGCTCCGGGTCAGCAGCCACCCGGCAGCGATCCGCGGCGTGCAGCACCTCCAGCACCGTCAGCGCCCCCACCATCGCGCGCTCACTCCTCGCGAGGCTGACTCGCCGTCCAGGCAACACATCGTTCTCCGGCCAGGGCAGCCCGTCCGCGCCTTCGCAGCGGCGGATGCGCTTGAGGATGCCGATCAGGGAGTTGAGGTCGGGCGGTGGGGTGTCGTCGTTGATGGGCTCAACGGATGTATACGAGGAGAAGTTCTCGGAATCGTTCATGGCGTCGGCTTCCCTGGCTGTACTTAACAGCGCCACCGCGAAGAGGGTGGCGGACGGTGCGGGTTCCAAACCGGGACAGACAGTTGTCAGAAGACCGGCGGGTCCGGAGACCCCCACGCACCGCCCGCCATAAAGGCCGACGGATTACCCGCCGGCACCGGTTTAAGACGGTGCCGACGGGTAAGCGTAAACAACTCTCTGTCTCGGGTTTGGACGCCCGGCCACCCGTTGTCGGTGGCGCGCCATGGTGTTTACGCCGTCGCTCCGAATGCCAATAGAAATTCCCGAAGAATTCGCAGGAATCGAGAGCGAAGAACTATTGTGGCACGCACCATTCGTGCAGCACGCGACATCGCCAGACGCATTCGCGCAGTCACCCTGCTGATTGCGAATAAAACTGGCGCAATCGCCCACGCCACAAGCGAATAGCGCGACAGCCTTCTTAACACCCCTTTCGGCTCAAAATCCGCTGGCGACGCTGCCCGATCACCCGCGCACCTGAAAAATCGGTTCAATCACGACACCGCCAGCAGGCAGCGCTCCTCAACGAACACCTTCCTCAACCGCGCCCGCATTCCCCACCAACAACTCAATCATCGCCCGCGCCGCCGCGGACTGCCGCCGATGCGGCGCATAGATCACCGAGAACGGCCGTGACCGCCCCCGCAGCTGCGGCAGCACCTCCACCAGCTGCCCGCGCTGTAACCGCTCGCGCACGATGAACTCGTAGCTCTGGCAGATGCCGATGCCCTGTTCGGCCAGCGACACCACGCCCAGCACATCGTCGGAGGTCTCGATGGACGAACGCGGCAGCCAGTCCACGTCGCGCCCGCTGTCGCGGAAGATCCACGGCGCCAACCGCCCGGTACGCGGCATCACGAAGGGCAGGCACAGGTGCTGCTGCAGGTCGTCCAGCGTCTGCGGCGAGCCACGGCGTTGCAGGTAGTCCGGCGCGGCCACCAGCAGCAATGGCGCGTCTTCCAGCTTCCGCCCCACCAGCCCGCTGTCCGGCAGCTGGCCCAGCCGGATGGCCAGGTCGAAGCCTTCGGCCACCAGGTCCACATTGCGGTTGGTGATGTTCAGTTCCACCTGCACCTGCGGGTACTGCTGCGCAAAGCGCGCCAGCACGGGCGGCAGCCGGTAGTGGCCATAGGTGGTCGGCACGCTCAGGCGCACGCGGCCTGCCAGCGCGCCGTCTTGGCCCTGTACGTCGCGCTCGGCGTCGTCCAGCAGGCCAAAGGCCGTGCGCACCTGTTCCCGATAGAGCCGCCCGGCGTCGGTCAGGCCCACGCGGCGGGTGGTCCGCTGCAGCAGCTGCCGGCCCAGCCGCGCTTCCAGACGGGTGACCGCGCGGCTCAGCACCGACGGCGTGGTGGACAGCGCCACCGCGCCCGCCGTGAACGAGCCGTGCTCCACCACCGCCAGGAACACCTCCACATCGCCCAGATAGTCGAACTTGCGGCTCATTTGGCTCTCCGGGGAACAGATGTTTTGCGATGTGGCCAATTTATCGCCGCTGGGGCGATGAACAAAGTGGCGGCCATTCCCCGATAGGAGCTTCCCATGAACCTGATGACCCGATTGGCCGCAGCGCTGGCCCTGACCCTGGCCGCCAGCGGCGCCCACGCCGCCAACGTGCTGGTGGTGCTGTCCGATGAAAACCACCTGGACCTGAAGGACGGCAAGGTGCTGTCCACCGGCTTCTATCTCAACGAGCTGATGCAGCCGGTCAAGCTGCTGCT
Source organism: Stenotrophomonas sp. RS-48 (assembly GCF_030053245.1). Lineage (NCBI taxonomy): Bacteria > Pseudomonadati > Pseudomonadota > Gammaproteobacteria > Lysobacterales > Lysobacteraceae > Stenotrophomonas > Stenotrophomonas sp. RS-48. Next base: position 52,403 of record NZ_JASGBV010000075.1, on the reverse strand, counting down.
GGACGCGGGCCACGCGGTGACCTTCGCCACGCCGCAGGGGCGGGCGCCGACGGTGGATGCGTCCTCGGTGACGCCCGCGTACTTCGGCAACGATGCCGCACAGCTGACGCTGCACAAGGATCTGCTGGACAAGCTGGCGCTGACCTCGCCGACGGCCTCGCCGGTGGTCAGCCTGGCGCGCATCGAGCAGCAGGGTTACGCCCGTTTCGATGCGGTCTACATTCCCGGCGGCCACGCGCCGATGCAGGACCTGCTGAAGAGCCCGGCGCTGGGCCGGCTGCTGGCCGACTTCCACCAGCGCAGCAAGACCACCGCGCTGGTCTGCCACGGGCCGATCACGCTGCTGTCCACGCTGCCGGATGCAGAAGGTTTCGTCGCGAAGCTGGACGCGGGCGCCATGCCGGCCACGCCGAAGTGGATCTACAGCGGCTACCGGATGACGGTGATCAGCAACCAGGAAGAAGAACAGGCCAAGCCGCTGCTGGGCGGCGGCGAGATGAAGTTCTACCCGCAGACCGCGTTGCAGCGGGCGGGTGCGAAGTTCAGCAGCAACACCACGCCGTGGACCGGCCATGTGGTGGTGGACCGCGAGCTGATTACCGGGCAGAACCCGGCCTCGGCGCTGGAAGTGGGGCAGCGGCTGCTTGAACGGCTGAAGTAAGCCGGTGGATTGGGCGCGTGATGGCCGGCGTGGCACCATGGCGGATTGGCCTCGCGCGTTCTGGCGAGGCCCTTTGCCAGGGAAGCCCTCGACACGACATGCGTACGTCCTTCTTCATTCTTTCCGCTCTGTGCCTGGGCCTGCTGTCCGGGTGCGCCAGTGGCCCGGAGCAGCATACCTCGATCCGTGAAATCACCGGTGCCTTCGTGGCCGACGATGGCCAGCTGTACCTGCTGCCGCGCTACGACGAACCGATGCGCTTCGATGCGGCGCCGTTCCGTGACTACCGCGCCCTGATGGACAGCCCGCTGCGCGAGGCGGTGGTGTGCGCGCAGATGTACTTCCACGAGGATTGGCGCGACCCGGCCAACAAGGCCAAGGTGCATGGCAGCTACGCGCTGCTGCTGCGGCCGGAGCAGGTGACGCCGCAACACGCAGCGCAGTTCAGGCTGGAACGGATTGACGTCACACCGCGCGAAGCCAAGGTGGTCGATGAGCGCGCGCGCTACTACCTGCCGCTGGAGCGGAGCCGTTACTCGCTGGCTTTTGATCGTGCCTGCGCTCTTTCAAAGAAGGGTGGCAGCTATTACAGCGCCTTGTTCGAGGGCGATGGCGAACGCGTGCAGCTGCCGGACGCTGCGGTGCTGGCGGAGAAGGCGGCGCTGGCGCAGCCGATCAACGCGCGCGCCGAGCGTATCCTGCCGGAGCGGGAGGACGGGCCGGGCGTGGGGTCAGCGGCGGGCAAGGTGCTGGGCGCCGCTTTGATTCCTGTGGCGGTTCCGGTGTTTGTGTTGAGCCTGCCGTTTCTGGGGCCGGGTCACTGGAAGTGATGGGTTGAGGGGGAGCATCTTCGCCCCGCGTGAATCTACCGCTGATGGCCTGTCAGGTGGAGGCGCTCAGGCCTCCACCTCTACAGCGTGCTCAACGCTGGCGACGGACTGCAGTCGGGCCCTGAAGTAGGCGGCAACCTGCGGATCGGTCGCGTAGACGTAGCAGCCCTTCATCCCTCGGGTCATCAAGGTGCGGTAGGTGTTCTTGATGATGGTGTCCGCGAGTTCAGCGGCGTGGGCGGGATGAGCCTTTGACAGCTTCACGAAACCCTTCATGGTTTTGTCGTGCCGGTCCCGCGCGCGCGGCACGGTCTTGAGCACGCCGTCCTGCATGACGAGGTCCGGCCCGATGATCACCCCGATGTAGTCCACTTCCAGACCCTGGCAGGTATGGATGCATCCCACCTGGTCGATCGAGTCCGGCGAGATGATCCAGAGGCTTCCGTCGTCATTGAGGTTCCATTGGCGCTGGTAGCTGCCGATGACAATGTCCATCTCCTTGCTGTTCTTCTTGCTGTTCCAAGGCCAGCAGTAGCCGGCCACAACGCGCGCACGGTTGACGGTGTTCCTCGCTTCGATGGCGGCATGCAGCGCGGACGGATCATCGAATACCTGGAAGTCGTAGCTGTTCTCGTCCAGCGTTGTGTTTGCGGTGGGCCGGATCTGCAGTACATCGTCCAGCCACGCCAGATAGCCGTCTGAACCCGCGCAACGGAACTGCGAAGACAGTACGTATTCCTCCACCGTCGCTCCACGGGCAATCGCGAAGTCCCGGATGGCCTCTTTGGTGCCGACATCCTTCAGCGTGACGCGCTGGTCTTCATCGATGAAGAACACACTGCATAGTGCGGCATTTATCAGTTCCTGGATCTGGTGCGTGCCCAGGTTCCCATAGAACCCGCTCTTCTCGGTAAGGCGGTGTGCCTCGTCCACGACCAACACGTCATACGCGTTCTGTGCCGACTCGGTAAAGGAGCCGGACCCGCCGAAAAGATGCACCAGATGGGCGTTCTCGGGCTTCTGGATGAGCGTGTTGCTGTAGACGGCGCGAGGTGCCGCATTCTTGGAGATGTACTTGACGGTCAACCCATCGCGAAGCGCGGCAAGAAGATTCACCGCGACAATCGACTTGCCCGTGCCCGGGCCACCCTCAACAATGACGACACGGGGCTTTCCGCTGGCGTGCGCTTGGGCACACGCGGCCTTGGCGGCTTCAAATACCTGCTTCTGCTCATCAAGCAGCGCAAAGGCACTATTTCCCCTCAACAGCCGATGCACATCGTCGGCGAGCGCCTTGGAAGGGCGGATTCGCCCATTCTCCAGCTCGGCAAGCACGGACGCGCCATCGCCTTTGCTGGTGTGCTGACTGATGAAGCCACGCAGCTTTTCGAGGTCCCAGGTGCTCTTCAGGAAGAGCGGGGCACGTTCGATGTAGGGCTGATAGTGGGGCGAATCGATCACACCGTCCGGCACATAGTTGTGCAGGTAGGCGCAGGGGTGGAGCTGGAGTTTTCCTTCATGGACCGCTTCGTTGAAGCCTTCCAGGAACGCAGCATAGGACCACGCCTGATAGCTGGGGTGAACGAGAGACTGCCCTTCGCGAAGCTCCACGATGGCGTCGCGTTTGGTCGGCTTGATGGCGGACCATTGCTTGAGCTCGACGATGATGACGTGGGGCGAGCCGTCCTCGGAGCGACCGGTCAGGACGACGTCGATGCGCTTCTTCGACTGGGGAAGAATGAACTCCACGGCCACACCGATGTCATCGGGAATGGAGTGATGGGTGAGTGCACGCGCGACGTACCGAAGCGACTCGCGCCAGGAACGGATCTCGGACTCGCCTACGTCGCCCTTCGTCGCCGCCTTGAAGCTGGCGCGGATGACCTCCTCGATCTCCTCGTCGTTGCATTGGCGAAGGAAGGACGCCTTGTCTGCCTGGTAGACGATCATGGCTGCGACAGCTTGTTGTACTTGGTGCTGACGCCCCGCGAGAGGTCCACCGGGTACTTGGCGGCATTGGTGGCCAGCTTGCTGCTGACGGCTTCGTTCAGATCGATGCCGAGCACGTCCGACAGCCGGATGAGGTACAGGGCTACATCGGCAACTTCATCGCGTACGGCCTTGGCGGTGGTTTCCGAAGTCGCCGCCTTGAACGAGTCGGCCTCTGTCATCCACTGGAAGATCTCGTTCAGCTCTCCAACTTCGCCGGAAAGGGCCATGACAAGATTCTTGGGGGAGTGAAACTGGGCCCAGTCACGGGCTTCGGCGAACTCCCTGAGCGCTTGGGCAGCGCCCCGAACCTCGACAAGAGGGTGTTCCATGGCATGGCCTTATACGACAGGGTTTGGCCAATTCTACCCATGCCAGTGGGGCGTAAGCGACATTTCGGCCTTGATTCCCCTGCAATCAACAAGGGCGCCAATGGGCGCCCTTGTTGGTGATGCGATCAGGCGATGATTGCCCGTCCCGGCATCAGCCCCGACACCTCGGCCTGCCCCCTGCCACACAGCTGGCCTGCCAGTGCTGCCAGGCCTCGGCATCGATACTGGCCTTCAGTGCAATGGCCTGCAGCTCCGCCCAGTCTTTCGGTGAAGGCGCGGCCAGCAGCCCGCGCATGAAGGCCTGCATCTTCGCCTCACCCACCTGCTTTTCCAGCGAAAGTAGCAGCAACGGACCATAGACGTAGCGATACATCTCGCCCAGGTCCGAGTGGCCATCGACGGCATCAAGCGCCGGCAGCGGCGTATCGAGCGCATCGACGGTGGCCTGCAACCTTGCAACATAGTGGTCCGCCGCAGCGTCACCACTGATCTGACGCAGCGCCTTGATCGACAGGAATTCGGCGCTGGATTCCAGCAGCACCCAGTAGTACGGCCCCTGCGGCCGGTTGAGCGTGCCGAAGTAGTAGTGGCCCATTTCGTGCGCGATGTACTGCACGCGCCGTTCGGCCTGTTCACCGCCGGCCAGCAGCGAATCGGCCACGTTGCCGATGCTGCCGCTCATGGCGATGGTCGGCCAGGTGGCAAAGCCCCATTCGCTGCCGTCGCGGTCGCGCTCGGCCTGGTTGAGCGTGACCATGCGCAGGAAGGTGGGGCGGTCGGCCAGCGGCACGCCCATGTAGCGCGCGTGCACGTCGGCCACCTGCTGCACGACGCGGGACAGCGCGTCGACCTTGGGCGTGGGCAGGCTCTCGTTGAGGAGGGTGACCTGCGCGGTGTGGGTGATCGGGCCGCTGCCACCGAACAGCAGGATGGGCCGCGCGTTGTCGCTGCGAAAGCGGCCCTGCGTGCCTTCGATGGCGGGGCTGCCATTGAGGTACAGGAAGCGGCAGCCGCGGCAGTCCACCTGCAGGTCGTAGCGGCTTTCGCTGCCGCGCACGCGGGCCTTGGGGTCGAACGCCTGAGGCAGCCATGCAGACTGCTCGGTAAAACGGGCGCTGTCGCCGTTGAAGGCCATCATGCCTTTGAAGTCGCCCATGGCATCGTGCTTCGGGTACAGCGGGAACGCGCCCACGTACTGCACGCAGAGCGTGGCCGTGGGCTCGGCCAGAGTGTAGACGCGCGCCTCGCCATCCACGCCCGGGTCGTACCAGCCATCGAACCCGACCGGCTTGCCCTCGTCATCGGTGACCCGTGCGACGTTCAGACCGGCATTGAGCACGAAGTGGCCCTGTGCGTCGGCGGGGCGATTGGACAGGCATGCATCGCCCTCCACGCGGCCACTGGCGATATCCAGGCGCACACTGCCAGTGGTGAGCGGCGTTGCCAGCTGCTCGGGCGATGCGGCTTGGCTGAGGGCAGGAGCGAGCAGTGCGGCGAGGGCCGCCGGCAGCAGGGCCTTGCTGGGGTTCATCGAGCCATCCTTGGGTGGATGGCGCCGACTATAGAGCCAATATGAATTCCTGCCGAGAGGGGCGCATCCACGCGTGGCGTGCAGTTGCGGAGCTACACTGGCCCCCTGCACGTGATGGAAGCTTGCCCATGTTGAACGGAAAGGTCGCAGTGGTTACCGGCTCCACCAGCGGTATCGGTCTTGGCATCGCCACGGCGCTGGCGCGACAGGGCGCCGACATCGTGCTGAACGGCTTCGGCGATGCGGCGCAGATCGAGAGCCTCCGTGCCAACCTCGAAGCGGAGTTCGGTGTGCGGGTGGCGCATGACGGCGCCGATCTGTCCCGGGGCGAGGCCGTACGGAACATGATCGCCAACGCCGTCGCGAGGATGGGGCGTATCGACATCCTGGTGAACAACGCGGGCATCCAGCACACCGCGTCGATCGAGGAATTTCCTGTCGAGAAGTGGGACGCGATCCTGGCGCTGAATCTCTCGGCGGTGTTCCATGCCACGGCGGCGGCCTTGCCCTACATGAAGCAGCAGGGCGCCGGCCGCATCATCAACATCGCCTCGGCGCATGGGCTGGTGGGCTCGGTGAACAAGTCGGCCTATGTGGCGGCCAAGCATGGCGTGGTGGGCTTCACCAAGGTGACCGCGCTGGAGAATGCCGGCACCGGCATCACCGCCAATGCCCTCTGCCCGGGGTGGGTGCGCACGGCGCTGGTGGAGCAGCAGATCACCGCGTTGGCCGAGCGCGAGGGCATCGATCAGGAGTCTGCCGCGCGTGCGCTGCTGGCCGAAAAGCAGCCCTCGTTGCAGTTCGTCACCCCCGAGCAGCTGGGAGAAATGGTGGTGTTCCTTTCCTCGGACGCCGCCGCCCAGATCACCGGCACAGCGTTGCCGGTGGATGGGGGCTGGACCGCGCGCTAGCAGCGGGAACCCTGATCAAAGCGGGGATGGGATAGGACTGCCAGCTGGATGGTGGGTTCAGTCCCGCTGGATTCGGCGCAACCACGTGTCCCACGATTCAAGCCGCACTTGGGGTGACGTTCCGCGTTCGTAATCGTGGCGTTTGCGGCTCTCTTCCAGGTCATTCTGGGTTCTCCCGCCGATGATCACCGGGCGGATGTTGATGTCCTTATCGGGATCGACCTCAAGAGGGGCTTCGGGGCCGAGAAATGCATTGTGGAGCGAACTTCCGCGCTCGGCTTCCGCGCGGATACGGTGCAGCTCGCAGCGGATGGGCTCCGGGTTGCGATAGAACAATCCGAGGCGGTTGCGGAGCTGGCCTGCGGCTTCCAGTACCTTGTGGTTGAATTCCTGATAGTGGTTGCTGTTGACGAGGTTGAATTCGGCTCCCTTGACCTCGATCAGGACGACGTCCATGCGCGAGCGACCGGTGAACACGGCGAAATCCACATAGCCGTCGCCAAAGGGAAATTCTGAAAAGCAGATGTACTCGTCATCTGGTGAGGTGAACGCTTCGGCGACAATCGATAGATCGCTCTTGAGCAAGCGTTGGAGCTCGCGTTCACCACTTCCAGCCTCGACGAGTGCGCGCACAGAGGAGCGCGAGATCATGCCGTCTGCTATCTCCAGCTTGCGCTTGATGACTTCGGGAGACTCGGGCCAGGGTGAACCATCAAATCGCCTTGTGGAGAGCCTGAGCGTTTCGGTCCTGCCGACGATTCGCTTGTTGTGTTCGGTACGGTCTTCAAGCTCTTCCGGACTACAACCCAGAAGGGCAATTGCAGCCTCTCTCGAGATCGACTGCCAGTTGACCCCTGGAGAGACTCGCACCTGGTCAAAGGTGTCTTGCTCCGGGTCAGGTCTCTCATAGTGTTCGATATAAACGGTCGCACCGAGGGCCAGCCCGCTGTCCTCGATTCGCTCCACGATCGTTTCAATGGCATTGGTAACGGACCGCCCGTTGTTGCATGGGCCAAGATCCGTGATGAGAACGCGCGGGCCGTCATCCCCGGAGAATACCCGTAGGCGGCACATGCCTTTGGATTGCGGGTGGTAGTCGCCTGCGTAGCTGAGTACCGTATCTACAATCTTCATTCTGCAATTGCTCTCGCTCCTCCATGGAGTGTCAACAATGTGCGTCTTATGTTTGGCACACAATCGGGGATTCCCTTACAGATTTCACCAATGAGGACGACAGTTGGGAATCAACGGCCAGGGATACTCAGTCGATCCAGTCACTGGACCGGCTGTGCACGCCGCTGCAACATCGGCAGCGCCACCAGCGTAACGAGGATGGTGAACAGCACCAGCGACGAGCCGACCGTTCCGAAGCCCAGCCCACCCTTTTCCAGCGGCTTGGTGAGCAGGTCGCCGAAGGTGGCGCCGAACGGGCGGGTGAGCACGAAGGCGATCCAGAACAGGATGACCCGGTTGATGCCCTTGATGCGGCTGGCCAGTGCAGTGAGCGCGATGAGGCTGCCGATCAGCAGTGCGCCGCCGGTGAAGCCCAGCCCGGAATCGTCCGCAAGGAAGTCGCCCAGCGCGGTGCCGAGCGTGTTGGAGAACAGCACGGCGGTCCAGTAGAAGCCTTCGGCGCGGCGCGATGCGATGTTGCTGACCGAGATCGACTTCTCTGACATGCGCCAGGCCAGCAGCACCAGCGCCAGGCAGCCGGCCAGCAGGCTGGCGCCGGTGGCGTAGCCCAGCCCCAGGGTGCGGTCGAGCAGGTCGGACATTGTGGTTCCTGCGGTGCTGGTGGCCAGCACCACCGACCAGAACAGCACTGGGTGAAAGCGCCGTGCAGACAGCTGCAGGGCCAACAGGCCGGCAAAGACCGTCAGCAGGATGGCCGAGCTGGCCACGTAGCCCAGGTTGAGCGTCATCGACAGCAGGTCGCCGGCGGTCTCGCCGAGGGTGGTGGCGGCGATCTTCATCACCCAGAAGCCGAGCGTGACCGCCGCCACTTTGCTGTGCAGGGAATCTGCGTCTGAAGCACGCATCGAACGTCGCCTGGGGAGCCTGCCAGTGATGCTGTGTTGCGCGGCGGAGTGCAGTCGGAACCGGGTTCGGCGAGAGTGAGCGTGGGGGCGGCGTTCAGCCCACGCTGGCCGGGGCCGAAAGGCGCGCCAGCAGCGCGTCCCAGTCGGCCACGAAACAGCCCTCGCGGCCGCGATTGCACTCGGTGATCCACGCATCCAGCGATTCGCTCTGTGCGCGGTAGGTGCTGACATCGCCCAGTACGGCGAAGTGCAGGCGGTAGTTCACCAGCATCTGCAGCCATTGCCCGGCCATGCCGGAGCGCAGCTCGAAGAAGTCCGGAGAGAGGCGCTGCACGGGAACCACGATCCACTCGGCAGGGTGACCCAGCGCGTCGCCGACGAGGTCGCGCAGGCCGTTGGCATCCAGCACGCGGCCTTGGTCATGGACGCGCAGGAGGGTGGTGTCGCCGATCTTTTCCAGGTGCGGGTGCATGGGGGGGGGAGGTGTGCGTTGAGCGGGGTGGGGGAGGGAGCGAGCTAGGGCGGCCCCTGTTGCGGACGTTCTGGGTCGATCAGGCCGGCTGCTCGCTCATGGTGACGTGTTCGCCCTTCACTGGAGACGCATTCTGCCGCATGTGAGAGGTGGTTGTGTTTACACGATTCCAGAATTCTCCTTGTGGCTCATCCACTTGCGGGATTGCAGGTAGATCGCCGCCGTTTCGCGCCTGGAAGTCCTGTCATCGGCTTCGGTAGCTTCGCGCAGCTGGCTGGAAAGGTCGGTGCCTGCTTCGTGTGGAACTGATATGGGTCGATTGATTGTGGTCGTCGGGGATGCAACCAGTGGCGGAGGGCGCGTTATCACGGGCTCTGCGTTTACTGATATCAACGGGCACGCCGTAGCACGTATGTCCGACCGCGCGACATGCCCCAAGCATCAGGGCATCTTTCCGATCGTGACCGGGGACGATTCCTGGATTGTGGATGGGCAGCCGGTTGCGCGCGACGGCGATCGGCTGGCCTGCGGATGCAGCCTGTTGGCGGGCGCCCAGCAGACGGCCCACATCGCGGCTGCTGGTGCGTTGGCACCTGCCACGTCGGAAGGGGATGCCACGGCTCCCGCGCCACCGCCCGACGAGTTCACGGTGCACTCGACCCCAAAGGAGCCGGTCTGCCGGGAATGCCTTCTGGCGGCGGCAAGGAGCGGTGCCGCTTACCTGCGGAGATGAATATGGAATACGCCATTGTCGACGCCGCTGCGTCCCCGCAGATTGCCAATGTTCTGGGGGGTTATGCCACATCGGGCATTGCGTGGCCGCTCTTTGAACATCAGCCTGAAGCCAGCAGCGCCGATGTTGGGCCTTGGCTGATCCAGTTGAATGGCGATGGATGGGTGCGCCGATGGCTGCTGAATCTTGAGGCGCGTCCGGGACGGGTGTGCTGGGTGACCAGTGACGAGCCGGTTGGCGCCGTCATCGAGCATCTTCAAGCCCGCCTGGAAGTACGGCTGTCAGATGGAGGCTTGGCGCTGTTCCGGTTCTGGGATGGACGCGCCTTGTATCGTGTGTGGACCGTCATGACGCGTGAACAGAAGAGAGCGTTCATGGCGCCATTCCTCCGGTGGTCAGTCTGGCTGCAGGGGCAGCAGTGGCAGCTGGATCGCGACGTTGTGGAGAAAAGCTGATGCTGACGTTCAGTGCCAGGCAGGAGGCGTTGCTACGCTTGCCTGATCTGTTCGATTTCCTCCCCAAGCTTGCTGGCGAGATTCGTCGTGACATGCCCGAACGGGTCCTTGGCATGGATGACGCCGCACTTCTTGCGGAAACCGATCGCTGTTATGCCTACGCGGCCTACGAGTTGGGCATCACCCACCTTCCGGTGCTCGTTGCCTGGACGAAAACGGATGTCGGCAGTGGTGGTGAGCTTCATCGCAATGCTGAAGTGGATATCGCGATTCGCCACGCGGAGCATCCGAGCACCAAGGCGGCTGATGTGCTCGGCGCCTTGGCCGCCTTGCATCGGTGGCCGAAGGGAGAGGAGTGATGGTTGCGGTTCCTGTTCGTTGGGGCATAGGCAAGCTGGCCGAGAGAGCCGCTGCGGCGGCGGCAGCGGCAGCCGCGGCCACCGCGGCGAACGACGCCGTCAAGGACAAGCCAGACGTCCGAAGTCGAGAAGCAGACTGCTCTGATGTGCCAGACCACAGCGAGTGCAATCAGTGCTTGCTGGGGAATGGGCGAGTGGGGCAGCCGCCGACGCCGAGATACATAACCTTGAGCACACGCATCAACTATGACTACCAGCTACAGATCGCCAACATGTTTGCCGGTCCGGAGCGGTTTGGCTATGTACGCCGAGGCGATAGTGCTGACCAGATCGTGAGCATTGGCGTAGAAGTCGTAAAGGGGTTCTTTGGCAAGGGCGGAGAGTACACCACCCTTGAATGGCTATACGGAGGTACCTCGTTTGATGGCTTCTGGCGAGATCGGTGTACCGTGGTTGAAGCGAAGGCCAACTTTGAAAAATTCTTCGACGAATATGGCCGTGATGCAACGCCATTTACGTTTGCCGTAACTGAGTCCTGGCTCAAAAGTTACAGAGTGCAATCCGCGCTCGTCGCCCCTGCAATGCCTAGAGGGAAGCTTGAGTGGCACTTCATGGACGTCGTCGCTTTCATTGCTGGAATTGAAGCCGGGATTCCAACTGAGAGTGCGCGCCATACCCCTTACGTGCTGGGTGCCATTTGAGATGATCGTTACCTTGACCGTGAAGTTCGTCCCACAGAGGCTGTCTCTCTCAGAGGCATACGCCTATTCGGCTGCATTGATCGAGAATCTTGGAGAGCTCACGCCTGATTTCCGGCAATGGTGGGGCATGCCGAAAGGGCCGAAGGACCATTTCGTGTCATTCGTAGAGCGATCGAGGATCATCGCCCGAATGGAAGCGGACGATGCCGAGTTTCCAGAGCTTCGGCATGCCGGCGCTCCCGGCCTGCTGTTGACGAACGCGGGAGATGAGGCGAGCTGGAGGGCGCGCGGACGGGTTGGGCTGGCGATCTCTCCAAGCTTTGGCTCGATTCGGATCAGCATCAGCGATGTGGAGGTGGTCTTCGAGCGGCCATCGCGCGTGCTGTGGACGATTCTGGATGCGATGTCCAAGCGGCCCGATGTGTGTTTGATACAGACGAACGTGAAACAGCGTGTGGGTGCTGATCTACTGCTTTACAGCCTGCATCGAGCACCGTTTCCCCATCGTGAGTTCCTGGGCTGGATGGGATATGTGGATGAGGCGCTCACCCGTGATCAGGTTCCTGCTGCGGCAAAGCTTGAGCGACGGGGCAACGGAACACTCATCCTCGCCACCGACGTACTCGATCTTGCCGACCCGCATGCCGTGCAACAGGCCAACCAGGTCGAGATGAGCCTGGTGGATCTCGGGCTGCTTCCGGTCATCGACCCGGCGTTGAAGTGACTGCGGCCAGACACACCACCGGTCAGCTCGGCTTCGCAAACACGTCCAGGCCCTTGCCGGTCTCCAGCAACGATTTCAGGCTGGACAGCACGATTGGCCAGCCCTGGCGGATGCCGGTATCCATGCCGCTGCCGGGTTCCAGATCGTCGTGGGTGACTGTCAGCCGCACCATGTCCTGGTAGGGCACGATCTCGAAGGTGACGCGGCTGTAGCTGTCCGGGTTGTCGGCCTGCGAGGCCGCAGCCCAGGTGATGACCAGTCGCGAGGGTGGGGTGCTTTCCACCACTTCGCCGACCAGCTCGACCGAGCGCGTTTCGTTGGCGCGCACATGCTGCCAGCGCGAGCCGGGTTTCCAGTCCGACACGTTCTCGTGGCCCCAGTAGCGGCGGGCGATCTCGGGCCGGGTGATGGCCTCGAACACCTTCTGTGGCGTGGAAGCGATGTAGATCACGTGGATGAAGCGGGTGGACGCTGCGGACATCGTCATTCTCCTTCCAGTTCTCGTTTCAGGTCATGCAGCAGGCTCAGGCGCTGCTGCTCGAACTTGCGTACCCAGCGCTCGTAGACGTCATGCAGCGGCACCGGGTTGATGAAGTGCAGCTTCTCGCGGCCACGGCGCACCGTGCTGATGAGGTTGGCGTCTTCCAGCAGGCCCAGGTGCTGGGTGACCGATTGCCGGGCCATGTCCAGGTGTTCGCACAGCTGGCCCAACGTCTGGCCGTTGTCAGCGCAGAGCAGGTCCAGCAGCGTCCTGCGCGTGGGGTCGGCCAGGGCCTTGAACACCTTGTCTGCATCCATGGTGGACAGAATAGGCAGGTAAATACCTGCATGTCAACCGCCGTCGGTGGATCGGCTCACGGCCTCCCACTGGTCGATGCGGCTGGACATGGCCTGCAACTTGTCACGCACGCGTTGCACGGCATCGCTGCCCAGCAGCAGGTGGCTGGGCGGTGCGTCGCTGTCGATGATGTTCAGCATGGCCTGCGCCGCTTTTTCCGGATCGCCCAGCTGATGACCGCTCTTGGCCTCGCGCGTACGGCGGATGGGATCGAACAAGGCGTCGTAATCTTCAATGCTGCGCGGTGCACGCACCATCGAACGGCCGGCCCAGTCGGTGCGGAACGATCCCGGCGCGACGGCTGTGACGTGGATGCCGAACGCGGCCACTTCCTGGCCCAGCACCTCGCTGATGCCTTCCAGTGCGAACTTGCTGCCGCAGTACCAGGCGATGCCGGGCAGGGTGATGAAGCCGCCCATCGAGGTGATGTTGAGAATGTGGCCACGGCGGCGCGCGCGCATATGCGGCAGCACGGCCTTGATGAGCGCGGCGGGGCCGAACACGTTGACCTCGAACTGGTGGCGCAGTTCGTCCAGCGTGGATTCCTCGAGGATGCCTTCGTGGCCATAGCCGGCGTTGTTGACCAGCACGTCGATGGCGCCGATGCCGCTTTCGATGGCATCGACCAGCGCGTCGATGGAGGCGTGGTCGGTGACGTCCAGCAGGCGGCCGAACGCGCGGCCGGGGGCGAGGGATTCAAACGCCTGGCGGGCCGGTTCGTTGCGCACGGTACCGACCACGCGGTGGCCGGCCTGCAGGGCCTGTTCGGCGAGGGCGCGGCCGAAGCCGCTGCTGACGCCGGTGATGAGCAGCAGAAGGGAGGGGGACATGGTGATGGCCTCATGGAAAGCGGGCTTGCACAGTAGTGCTTGTGGGGGATGCCCTACAGGCCTAAGCTTCGGCCGATCTTGCCTATTCCTCTGAGGTGTGCGGTGCGGTCTGGCGATGATCCGGTGCAGCAGGATGCGCAGGCGCGCATGGTGGGGCTGCTGCAGGCGTTGGCGCCGGAGGAGGGCTACACGCTCACCGCCGTGCCGGGCGTACGCCTGCTGCGCTCGAACCGGCCGCTGGCGCGCACGCCGGTGCTGTACGACCCGGGCATCGTGATCGTCTGCCAGGGCGTCAAGCGCGGCTACCTGGGCGGGCAGGTCTACCAGTACGACGCGCAGCACTACCTGGCGGTGTCGGTGCCGGTGCCGTTCACCATGGAAACCGACGCGTCGGCGGAGGCGCCGTTGCTGGCGATCTACCTGCACCTGGACCTGCAACTGGCGGCGGAGCTGCTGCTTGCGCTGGACGCGCATGAGGCGCCGGGGCAGACACACGCGCGCAGCATGATGGCCAGCCCGATGGACCCGCCGATGCAGGCCACGGTGATACGGCTGCTGCATGCGCTGGGCGACACGCGGGAAGCGGCAGTGCTGGGCCCGGCGCTGGTGCGCGAGGTGTACTTCCGCGTGCTGACCGGCGCGCAGGGCGCTGCGATGCGTGAGGCGCTGGCCATGCGCGGCCGTTTTGGCAGCATCGGCCGGGCGTTGCGGCAGATCCATGTGGCCTATGCCACGGCGCTGGACGTGGCACGCCTGGCGGCGGAGGCGAGGATGAGCGTGGCGACCTTCCACGATCACTTCCGTGACATCACCGGCACCTCGCCCATGCAGTACGTGAAGTCCACGCGCCTGCACCAGGCGCGGTTGCTGATGCTGCGCCAGGGGATGACCGCCGAGGCGGCGTCGCTGGCGGTGGGGTATGCCAGCCCGTCGCAGTTCAACCGGGAGTTCAAGCGTCTGTTCGGCCTGCCGCCGGCGGCGGAAGTGGCGCGGATGCGGCGCAGCTTCGCGGTGCCGCCCGCGCCGGCCGGTGCGCTGTATGTGTCTTCCCACTGAACGGCGCGGGTCGGCCCGTTGACAGGCCTATCTACCTACTAGTAGGTTTGCACCCATGAAAGAGTCGCTGTCCCCGAAGGCGCTGGAGATCCTGGCGCAGGCCCGTTCCCTGCTGGAAGCCGGTGGTTACAACGGTTTCAGCTACGCGGACGTGTCCGCGCGGGTGAACATCAGCAAGGCCAGCATCCATCACCACTTCCCCAGCAAGGCCGATCTGGTGCGCACGGTGGTGGTGCTGTACCGGGCCGAAGCGCGCGAGGGACTGGCGCTGCTGGACCGGCAGCTGGGTGATCCGCTGCTGGAGCTCAACGCCTATGTCGATTACTGGTCCAGCTGCATTGCCGGCGGAACGGCGTCGTTCTGCATCTGCGCGATGCTGGCCGCGGAAGCACCGATGATCCCGGTGGAGATTGCCGAGGAGGTGCGTGGCCACTTCGAGGACCTGACCGAGTGGTTGACCCGTACCCTGCTGAAGGGCGCTGCGCAGGGGCAGCTGCGCCTGCAGGGCCCGGCGGACGACGAAGCCAAGGCGTTCATGGCGTCCGTGCATGGTGCGATGCTGGCGGCGCGGGGGTTTGGCGATGCGGCCACCTTCGCGGCCCTGGCGCGGCTGGCGATCGCGCGGGTGAGCGCCGCCTGAGAACTGTATGCCGAAGGCCTGCGGCAACGCGGGTCTTCTTTTTGTCCATCAAGCCTACCTACTAGTAGGTTCACTGAATCCAACGGAGCACTCCCATGCCACACCCGCTGTCCGCCCTCGGCGTCATCCACACTGCCGTCAGCCTGCTTCCCATCGTGGCCGGTCTCTATGGCTTCGTCCGCCACCGCGCGATCGATCCGGCCACGCGTGCCGGCAAGCTCTACCTGCTGGGCCTGGTGTTGTCGGTGGCAACCTCGTTCACCGTGTCCAGCACGGGCGGACTCAATCCCGGCCACGCCTTTGGCGTGATCGTGCTGCTGGTTGCTTTCGGCGGCGTGCTAGCCGCGCGCCTGCGCTTCCTGGGGCGGGCGGCGCGGTATCTGTCCACCTTCGCGTTGTCGTTCAGCTTCCTGCTGTCGCTGGTGCCGGGCGTGAATGAAACGCTGACCCGCATCCCGGTGGCACATCCGATTGCGGCCGCGCCGATGGCTCCGGTCGTGCTGCAGACCCTGCTGGGGTGTTTCGTGGTGTTCGTGCTCGGTTTCATCGCACAGTGCTGGCGGATGCGTGGCCGCCGCTGAGAACAGGCGCTGCGGCGACGCTGCTCAGTCTGCCAGCGGTGGCGGCGCGTCTTCGCCATAGGTGGCGTAGGCGCTGCCGCAGGTGGCCACCGCAGCGGCCGCCGCGGGCAGGCCAGTAGCGCGGATGCCGCGCCGCGTATCGCGGTCGAATATTTCCGCGTAGCGTTCGGCGGCCAGCGCGTCATCAGGCAGCACATACAGCAGCACGCGCTGCAGGGTTGACTGGCCCTCCAGGGGCTGCGGCGTGCGGAACGCCGGTACCTGCACGCGGGCGCTGTGCCAGCGCATCGGCTCGCTGCTGGTCTGCCAGCGGACCTGCAAGGGCTGATCGAGCGGAAGCAGCGCGGCGCCGTCCGGGTAGCCGTAGGCGGTGCAGTCCGCGGGCGGCGTCCGGATGTTGGCGATGGCGCCGTCACCGATGTCCAGCGTGAGGCCATTGACCTCCATCCGCACGATGGGCGCGCCGCCGTAGTTGTGGACCTTGAACAGCACCAGGCCTTCGAAGCGGCTGCGCTCCAGATCATCTGCGGTAGTGCCGCTGAGGCGTGCGAGCGCGGGCGCAACCTCCACATGATCGCGGTAGTGGTAATAGAGGTGCACCAATTCCGGCGTGCCCGGGCGCCTCCATGACGCGTTGAAGGGCGCAAGGTCCGGATAGGGGGGGCGCAGCAAGGGCACGTCGGTGACGGCACGATCTCCGGAGGGCGTGGCGTAGCGGTAGTGGTCCACCGAGCGCTTCAGGCGTCCGCCTTCATACGGGAATGCCCTGTCTGCATCGGACTGCGCGTTGGGGTAGCGGTGGAAGGCGATGAAACGTTCGGGCGTGTCGCTCTGCATGGGCAGGTCCGGCCCAGCGCCAGAGCCGGTGGATGCATACGGCGAGGTGTCCAGCCACAGCGGCTGCCCGCTGAGATTGACGTGCAGTTCCGCGATGGCGGCACGCGAGCCGCCGGCGAGGCTGTCCCAGGTGTTCTGCAGGGACTGCCACAGCGGAACGATGAGCATGGCTGCGGCGGTGGGCACGAACATCACGGCGTGCACGCGGCCGGGCACCTGGCCACGGTCCCGTACCATGTAGCGCAGCCACGCCAGCACAAGCACCAGCAGCAACGGTACGCCCACCCAGATCGCCAGGGTGGCCAGCGCCACAACGCCCCAACCCAGATTGGGGGTGGCCACGGCGATGAGCGAAAGGGTGGCGATGAACGCCGCCAGCACCAGCGACACGCCTATCCCGAAGCGGTAGTTCCTGTAAGGGCGGTCAGTCATCACCGTTCCATCGGCCTGCGGGACATGGCGTTATCTTGCCGGTCCGGTGACGGAGTGGAAAGGCGGACGTTGCCGCGGGCGCAGTTCAGCAGCCGACCAGTCGATCGGCTGCGATGCCCTGCCGATGCAGGCTGCGGTACTCGGTGGGGCTGGCATCGACCAGCCCGCGGAAATGGCGGCGGAACGATTCCTGCGAGCCGAACCCGGCCTGATCGGCGACCCAGTGCAGCGGGCGGTCGGTGGTTTCCAGCAGCTCGCGGGCGAAAGCCACGCGCTCGCGGATCAGCCAGTCGATGGGTGACAGCCCAGTGGCGTCGAGGAACTGCCGTTGCAGGGTGCGCTGGCTCAACGCGGCCTGTTCGGCGAGGCTGCCCAGCGAGTGCGGTTCGCGCAGGTTGCGCCGCATCCATTCCATCAGCTTGGCCAGGCGTGTCGGCTCGCCGCTGGGAATGGCACGGCTGACGCGCTGGCTGCGTCCGGCATCACGCCAGGGCGCCAGCACCAGGCGCTCGGCAACGAGGTTGGCCACGCGTGCGCCGTAATCCTTGCGCACCATGTGCAGCATCATGTCCATGCCGGTGGCCGAACCGGCCGAGGTGATGATGCTGCCGGCGTCGACGTAGAGCACGTCGTCGCGCACGCCGATGCGGGGGAACTGCTGCGCAAGCGTTTCGGTGAGCCGCCAGTGGGTGGTGGCCTGACGGCCATCGAGCAGGCCGGCCCAGGCCAGCACGAAGGCGCCCGAGCAGATCGAGGCGATGCGGGCGCCGCGCGCGTGGGCGCGGACGAGCGCATCAAGCAACGCCTGCGGCGGGCGTTCACTGGGTTCGCGCCAACCGGGAATGACGATGATGTCCGCATCGTCCACCGCGTTGAGATCATGCGGCAACTGCACCTGCGTATTGCCGAGCATGCGCAGTGCACCGGGTTCGCCCGCGCACAGCTGCGTGCGGTACCACGCCACGCCCAGTTCCGGACGCACCGGTGCGAACAGGCCCACCGCACAACCGAACTCGAACAAGCCCTGGCCGTGGCAGGCCACGATGGCGACGGTCGGCGCGGTGGGATCGGCAGCGTGGATGGGCATGGCCTGATGCTACCGGTGATGGTGCATGCCGCCGCGTGGCATGCGGTCATGAGGTGATGCCTGCGGGATATATGGCGGCTGGGGTCGGATCCGTTTCCTTCGAAAGGGATCCGACCCCATGCAAGTGCGCTGCCTAACGTCATTACCAGCGGTCATGTGGGTGGCCGGATGTTACGGCTGGGTGACGCGATCACGCCTGTCGTGGCGGGTGAACAGGCCCTTGAATGGAAGCGTGTTTCCGGCCCACCCCACGAGCCCCCATGCCTGCCGCCTACGCCCCTGTCCTGAGTCCTCTTGCTGTGTTGATCGCCGCCGCCCTGGTAGCGGCCCCCGTGCATGCGGCAGACGCCGATGCGCAGCCGGCAACCACAGCGGCTGCCGCCAACGTCGCTGCATCCACCCTGGACGCAGTGGTGGTGACCGGCTCGCGCACCAGCACGCGCACGGTCAAGAACAGCTCCACGCCCATCGACGTGATCTCCGCCGAGGATCTTGCTGCGACCGGGCAGGCCAACCTGCTCGAAGCGCTGCAGCGCAGCCTGCCGTCGCTGAGCCAGATCGGTGGCTACCAGAGCGACCAGGAGAGCCTGATCCGCGGCTATCAGCTGCGCAATCTTTCACCGGGCTACACGCTGGTGCTGGTCAACGGCAAGCGCCGCAACGCCAGTGCGTATGTGAGCGGTGCCAATGGCGGCGGCTTTCCTGGCCACGCCTGGGCGGATCTGGCGCTGATTCCGGTGTCGGCCATCGACCACGTGGAAGTGCTGCGCGACGGTGCCTCCGCCATCTACGGCTCGGACGCGATCACCGGTGTGGTCAACGTCATCCTGAAATCGCAGGCACAGGGCGGTGAGGTGTCGGTGGAGAGCGGGCAGAGCATCGATGGCGACGGTACGCGTACCAGCGTGCGCGCCAACGTCGGCCTGCCCTGGGGCGAGGACGGCTTCGTCAATCTCTCGGGCGAGACCACGCGCCAGCACCACGCGATCCGGACGCGACGCTACATCGATGGCTATCTGAGCTATCCGGCGATCGATGCCAATGGCAACCGGGTCGCGCTGCGGCCGAACAACCGCCTGCCGGCCGGTGCGACGCCGGACCCTGCCGAGGCCACGCGCGATGCCGAAGCCAACACCATCCTCAGCTCACCGTCGTATGCGCTGAAGGCGTTTGCGGTGAACGTGGGCCATGGCCTGGGTGAGAGCGCGCAGTTCTACGCCAACGCCACTGCCAGTGACCGCACCGCGCAGGCGATCCAGAACTTCCGCCTGCCGGCCACGATCTTCACCACGTACCGGACACCGGGGGTGCTGAGCGTGTTTCCCGACGGCTTCCTGCCGGTGCTGGAGACCAAGGAGAAGCAGTACACCGGCACCGCCGGCGTGAAGGGGCAGCTGGCCGGCTGGGACTACGACGCCAGCCTGACCGGCAACCGCAGCACGGTGCGCACCTATACCCGCAACTCGGTGAACTACTCGCTGCCGTACCCGGGCTCGCCCACCGACTTCTATGACGGCAAGCTGGATTACCAGCAGGGCATTGCCAACCTGGACCTGCGCCGGGGCTTTGAGGTGGCGGCCTTTGCCTCACCCCTGGAAGTGAGTGCCGGTGCCGAGTACCAGCACGAGCGCTACGAGCGCGGGGCAGGGCAGTGGGAGTCGTACACCGGATTCGGTGCCGCTGCGTTTGTCGGCTACTCCACCGCCGACGCGGTGAAGGCCACGCGCAACAGCAAGGCGGTGTACGTGGGGGCGGCGACCAACGTCACCTCGCGCTGGTACCTGGATGCGGCCGCGCGCTGGGAAGACCATTCGGACTTCGGCAGCGTCTCGACCGGACGCTTGACCAGCCGCTTCGACATCACCGACGCACTGGGCGTGCGTGCGACGGTCAGCAACGGCTTCCACGCGCCAAGCCTGGGCGCGCAGTTCTACCAGGCCACGGGCAGCTGCCCGTGCGGTACGACGCTGGTGGCGCAGGTGTCCTCGCCCGCTGCGGTGGCACTGGGTGCCACCCCGCTGAAACCGGAGAAGGCCACCAACTACAGCATCGGCGTGACCTGGGACCCGAGCCCGGCCTTCCACCTGGCCGTGGATGCCTACCAGATCGACATCCGCGGCCAGCTCGGCCAGTCCAGCCAGATCGGCTACAACGCGCAGGATCCGGCGCGCATCACCGACAACAGCGGCACCGTATTGACCTCCGCGCAGAAGAACACGATCGATGCGCTGCTGGGTTCGGCCGGCATCAGCATCCTGCCGGGCGACGCGTTCTATGCCAGCTACTTCACCAACGTGGGCGACACCCGCACGCGCGGCGTGGAGCTGACGCTGGAGGCGAACCAGGACACATCGTGGGGCAAGCTGCGCTGGAGCTACGCCGCCAACGTCGGACGCACCACGATCCGCAGCGTCAGCGCCATTCCTGCGGCGCTGCAGGGGCTGCCCAACATCAACCTGCTGACGAAGTCCGGCGAGTACGCGTTGCGCTTCCGTACGCCCAGCTACACCCAGGTGGCCGGACTGGGCTGGCAGAACGGACGCTGGCGCTCGAATGTGGACGTTACCTACTACGGGTCGATCAAGCGCCTCAACAACGGCGTGGAGTACAGGCAGCCACCGGTGCTGGTGACCAACCTGTCCGGCGGTGTGGAGCTGGGCGCGGGCTGGAGTGCGGCGCTGGGCATCAACAACGTGTTCGACAAGCGCACCCGCAAGGTGCCGGAGTACGCGCGCAGCGCCACCGACGTGGCCAGCATCGAGACCACCTGGGACAGCGGTGACGTGCTCAGCAGGATCGGCGCGTTCTGGTACGGGCGGGTCAATTACCGGTTCTGAGGTTCAGGCATGGCGTCGTCGGGCAGCGTCCGGCGTTACCGAGGAGAGTGGCATGTCATCTGGGTTGAAGATTGTTGCGTTGATCGGTTCGCCAACGGCATCGGCGAATTCGCGCACGCTGTTGCTGGTACGGCACCTGCTGGAGGCGCTGCAGCAGCGCCTGCATGCCAGCGTGACACTGGTGGAGCTGGCGCCGATTGCACGCGCGCTGGGGCAGACGCTGTCGCGCAGCGAGGCCGAGCCCGCGGTGGAAGAGGCGCTGGCCACCCTCGAGGATGCCGAGCTGCTGGTGGTGGCCGCACCGGTCCATCGTGGCTCGTACCCGGGATTGTTCAAGCACCTGGTGGACTTCATCGACCTCGAGGCGCTGGTGGACACCCCTGTGCTGCTGGCGGCCACCGGGGGCAGCGAGCGGCATGCGCTGGTGATCGACCATCAGCTGCGACCTTTGTTCAGCTTCCTGCAGGCGCATACGTTGCCCATCGGCGTGTACGCCACACCAGCCGATTTCGATGGCGAGCAGATCAACAGCGCGGCGTTGCAGGCGCGCATCCAGTTGGCTGCCGAGCGCGCTGCCGGGCATCTGCTGCCGCATGCCGCCAGCGGGCCGGCGCCCCTGCGCCGCATCGCCTGAGCTGCCCATAACGGCCAGCAGTCTGCTTATTGCCAACCTGCATCTGCGTGGCCGGATCCGACCGGCGATTGTCGCCAGCAGGTACGGGCGCGGCGCACAGCTTCTCTAGCATCGATAGCGAAACGGCACTTCATTGCCGGCCCAGACGAGGACGAATCCGTGGCTGCAGCTGCCTCCCCCAAACCCATTCTGTTCCTGCTTGATCGCGAGTTCGTCGACGGCCAGTTGCCGGGCCAGCGCTTCTTCTGCCGGCACAGCCTGCTGCTGGAAGGCGCGCTGTCCAGCATCGACGGCCTGGATGCACAGCTGGACGTGCGCCGCATCGGCTTCGCGCGGCCACGCCGCGAGGTGATCGCGGCGGTGGGCGAGCAGGACCAGTCGCTGCCGAAGCTGGTGCTGCCGCAGGGCGTGCGCAGCGAACACGCCAACGGTGCCTACCAGGACCGGCAGTACGTGACCGGTGCCGAGCCGATCCTGGCCGCACTCAATGGCCTGCTTGGCATTCCTGTGGCCCACCCCTGAGCGAGGACGCGGACATGAGCTACCTCATCAGCGTGCTGGACAAGAGCCCGGTGGCCGAAGGCGCAGGCGCCGAGCAGGCGCTGCGCAACAGCCTGCAGCTGGCCCAGCGTGCCGAACAGCTGGGCTACCACCGCTACTGGTTTGCCGAGCATCACGCGGCACCGACCCTGGCCAGTCCGGCGCCGGAGGTGCTGGCGGCATGGGTGCTGGCACAGACCCGGCGCATCCGCATCGGCAGCGGTGGCGTGATGCTGCGCCACTATGCGCCGTACAAGGTGGCCGAGAACTTCAACCTGCTGGCGGCGCTGGCGCCCGGACGCGTCGACCTGGGGGTGGGCAAGGCACCCGGTGGCCTGCCGGCGTCCACCGCAGCGCTGGCCGCGGGGCGGCCGGCCTTCGCCGATTTCGATCAGCAGCTGCGCGATCTGGAAGGATTCCTGTCCGGCTCGCTGGCCGAAGATCATGCGCATGCCAATGCGCAGGCGCGGCCGGTGCCGCAGGTGGCGGCCGAGCGTTTCCTGTTGGGCGCCAGCCCGCAGAGCGCACGGCAGGCGGCGGAGCTGGGCTGGCGCTTCGTCTATGCCGCCCATTTCGACGGCGACCCGAAGCACATCGAAGCGGCGTTCGAGGCCTATCGCGCCGTATCCACGCAGCCGCCGTTGCTGGCCACCGTCGCTTTCGCGGCGCCCACCAGCGAAGCGGCGGCGCGCCATGTCGGCGCATTGCGTGTCTACAAGCTGCACCTCGGCCCGGGGCAGACGGTGAACCTGCCCAGCCCGGACGCCGCGGCCGAGTATGCCCGCCAGGTCGGCGTGACCGACTTCCGTATCGAAGAGACGCGGCCCAGCGTGCTGTCGGGCGACGCGCAGCAGGTGCGCGGGGAACTGGACGCACTGCACCGCCGCTTCGGCGTGGGCGAATTCATCCTCGATGCGCCGGTGGCCGACCTCGACGCACGCCTGGCATCCCTTGAACTGCTGTCGCCCGCGCCACGCGCGGCGGTGGCCTGACCTGCAGGAGCGATACCCATGAGCAAGACACCGCGCCCCATCCCGTTCGGCATCATGCTGCAGGGACCGGGCAGCCACATGCATGCGTGGAAGCATCCGTCCAACCCGGCCGATGCCAGCGTGAACCTGGACTTCTACATCGACATCGCGCGCACGGCCGAAGACAACGGCATCGCGTTCGGCTTCGTTGCCGATGGGCTGTACATCAACGAGAAATCGATCCCGCACTTCCTCAACCGCTTCGAGCCGATCTCGCTGTTGTCCGCGCTGGCCACGGCGACGAAGAAGATCGGCCTGGCCGGCACGCTGTCCACCTCCTACAGCGATCCGTTCACCGTGGCCCGGCAGTTCGCCTCGCTGGACCTGATCAGCGGTGGGCGCGCCGGCTGGAACGTGGTGACCTCGCCGCTGGAAGGATCGGGCCGCAATTACGGCCGCCCGCATCCGGAACATGCGCTGCGCTACCAGATCGCCGACGAATACCTGGAGGTGGTGCAGGGCCTGTGGGATTCATGGGACGACGATGCCTTCATCCGCGACCGCGAACAGGGCACCTTCTTCGCCGCCGACAAGTTCCGCCGCCTCGACCACAAGGGCCGCTTCTTCCAGGTCGAAGGCCCACTGAACATCCAGCGCTCGGCGCAGGGCCAGCCGGTGATCTTCCAGGCGGGCTCGTCCGACGACGGCATCGCGCTGGCCGGCAAGTATGCCGATGCGGTATTCACCCACTCGCCCTCGCTGGAAGAAACCCGTGCCTTCACCCAGAAGGTGAAGAATTCGGCCATCGCCCACGGGCGCAGCGGCAATGACGTGAAGATCTTTCCGGGCATCGGGCCGATTGTCGGCCACACCGCCGAGGAGGCCGAAGCCAAGTACCAGGCGATTGCCGCACTCGCGGGCCTGGACGATGCGCTGGCCTACCTCGGGCGCTTCTTCGACCATCACGATTTCACCCAGTACGATCCCGACGCGCCGTTCCCCGAGCTGGGCGAGATCGGCAGCAATTCGTTCCGCTCCACCACCGATCGCATCAAGCAGGATGCCCGCGAGCAGGGCTTGAGCCTGCGCCAGGTCGCGTTGCAGGCGGTGAGCCCGCGGCCCAACTTCATCGGTACACCCGAGCACGTGGCCGACGAGCTGATCCGCTGGTTCGAGGCGGGCGCCAGCGATGGCTTCATTCTGGGGTTCGCGGCGCAGCGCGAGGGACTGGACGATTTCGTGACCCTGGTGCTGCCGATCCTCCAAGCGCGCGGGTATCACCAGCGCGAGCTGGAAGGGAAGACGCTGCGCGACCACCTGGGCCTGCCGTACAAGGCCAGCCGTCATTCGACGGCCGCCGAACCGGCGCGGAAGGTGGGGTGAGGCGATGAATGTACTGCGCCGGGCATCGTTGACTGTGGCGCCCACCGGGCCGACGGGCGTGCTGCCTGAAATAGCCGCACGCGCCGATGAGGCTATCGCCATCCGCCGCGACCTGCATCGACACCCGGAGCTCGCCTTCGAGGAGCATCGCACCAGCGCACACGTAGCCGAACTGCTGCTGCAGTGGGGCTATACGGTGACCACGGGCGTCGGCGGAACCGGCGTGGTCGGAACGCTGCAGCGGGGGCAGGGCAGCCGCCGGCTCGGGCTGCGCGCCGACATCGATGCGCTGCCGATCCAGGAGGCGTCCGGGCTGCCTTATGCCAGCCAGAACGAAGGACGGATGCATGCCTGCGGTCATGATGGCCACACTGCGATCCTGCTGTCGGCGGCGCATTACCTGGCCCGGCACGGGCGCATCGATGGCACCCTGCAACTGGTGTTCCAGCCGGCGGAAGAAACCGGCTCCGGTGCGTCAAGGATGCTCGCCGACGGTCTGTTCGAGCGCTTTCCGGTGGATGCGATCTACGGACTGCACAACTGGCCGGGTGTGCCGGTGGGGCACTTCGGCTTCGTCGACGGACCGGCGATGGCATCGGTGGACTGGGCACGGTTGAGGGTGATCGGCAAGGGCGGGCATGGTGCGGAACCACAGGGAAGCGTGGATCCCATCCTCGCCGCCGCGCACATCGTCACCGCACTGCAGAGTGTGGTGTCGCGCAATGTGGACCCGCGGCAGATGGGCGTGGTGACGGTCGGTTCGATCCACGGTGGGCAGGCGGCCAACGTGATTCCCGATGTGGTGGAGCTGACCCTGACCGTACGCGCCTATCTGCCCGACGTTCGCGACACGCTGCGCCGTCGCGTGACCGAGCTTGCCGAGCAGACCGCCGCCGCGTTCGGGGCGCGCGCCGAGATCGAGTTCCCGCGTGGCTTCCCGAGCGTGATCAACCATCCGCAGCAGACCGCCTATATCCGTGAGGTGGCTCTGCAGGGATTCGGCGCAGGGCAGGTGCTGGATGCCTTCGCGCCGCGCACCGCCAGCGAGGACTTCGCCTTCCTGCTGCAGGCCCGGCCCGGAAGCTTCGTGTTCGTCGGCAACGGTGACAGTGCGCCGCTGCACAGCCCGCGCTACGTGTTCAACGATGCGGCCATCTCCCCTGCCGCCAGCCTCTGGGCGCGGCTGGCCGAACACTATCTGGTGGAGGACGCAGCATGAGTACGGCACCGTTCGAGGAGCGCTTCCTCTACACCTCGGTGGACGATCCACTGGCGCGGCCACTGTTCGATGGGCTCGAACAGGAGTACGACAGTCGTTACGCCGATGTGCGGCGACGCATCGGTGGCAGTGCGCGCGAGGAGTTGCAACGCTACCCGGCGCAGGCATTCGCTGCGCCGGTGGGAGCGTTCGTGCTGCTGCTGCGTGAGGGTGTGGCCATTTCCGGCGGCGCGTTCATGCCGCACCGCGACCCGGATACGGCCGAGTTCAAGCGCATCTGGACACTGCCTGGCCTGCGCCGCCAGGGCATCGCCCGGCGGGTGCTGCAGGAGCTTGAAGACCAGGCCGCACGCCAGGGCTATCGCCGCGTGTACCTGACCACCGGCTTCCGCCAGCCTGAGGCGGTCGGCCTGTACCTGAGCCATGGCTACACCGCACTGTTCGATCTGTCTGCCGACCCGGAATCGATCGCCCATCTGCCGTTCGAGAAGCAGCTGCGGGCACCGGCGCGTCCGCCGGCATCAAGCACTGCCGCCGTGCAGGGAGTCCACGCATGAGTACGCCGTCCACCGCGATCGAGGGTCTGGCCGCGCGTCCGGCACCGGCATTGAAGATCGTGCCGGCGCGGCATCCGCTGCAGGTGTTCGGCACGGTCCTGGCGCTGGCATTGATCCTGATCGGGCTGCAGTCGGTACTCGGCAATCCACGTTGGGGCTGGGGCACCTTCGCCGAGTGGTTCTTCGCCCGCCCGGTGCTGGAAGGGCTGGGTCGCACGCTGTTGCTGACCGCGCTCGGCACCGGCCTGGGCTTCGCGCTGGGCACGCTGCTGGCGCTGGCACGGGTATCCGGCTCGCCGTTGTTGTCGGCGGTATCGTGGGGCTACGTCTGGTTGTTCCGTTCGATTCCACTGCTGGTGCTGTTGCTGCTGCTGAACAATCTGGGTTATCTGTACAGCACGATCGAACTGGGCATTCCGTTCACCGGCATCAGCCTGTTCTCGTATCCCACCACCCAGCTGATCGGTGTGTTCACGGCTGCGGTGCTGGGCCTGACACTGAACCAGGCGGCGTTCTCGGCCGAGGTGATCCGCGGTGGCATCCTCTCGGTCGATCACGGCCAGTATGAAGCAGCGGCCGCGCTGGGCCTGCCGCGCGGCCGCCAGGTGCGGCGCATCATCCTGCCGCAGGCGATGCGTTCGATCCTGCCGGCCGCCTTCAACGATGTGATCGGCCTGGCCAAGAGCACGTCGGTGGTCTACGTGCTGGCGTTGCCGGAGCTGTTCTACACCGTGCAGGTGATCTACCGCCGCAACCTGGAGGTGGTGCCACTGCTGATGGTGGCCACGGTCTGGTACCTGGTGATCCTGACCGTGCTGTCGCTGCTGCAGCGGCGCGTGGAGCAGCGCTTCGCACGTGGCCAGCTGCAGCGTGAGCGCAGCGTGTCGCGGGTATCCTCGCCCGCGCCGCGTGCGGCATCGCCGGTTGCCGTGCGGCCGCGCATCGCGAGCGCGGCCGAGGCCGGACAGGGAGCGCCGATATCGCTGCACGGTGTCGGCAAGGCGTTCGACGGGCAGCCGGTACTGGAGGACATCACCCTGGAACTGCGCGGCGGCAGCGTAACGGTGCTGATCGGCCCGTCCGGTGCCGGCAAGTCGACCCTGCTGCGGCTGATCAACCACCTGGAGCGCGCCGACACCGGCTTCGTCAGCGTCGGTGGCCAGCTGATCGGCTATCGCCGTGACGGCGACACCCTGTACGAGCTGCCGGAGCGCGAGATCCGCCGCCGTCGTGCCGAGGTGGGCATGGTGTTCCAGGGCTTCAACCTGTTCCCGCACCTGACCGCGCTGGAGAACATCATCGAGGCGCCGATGGCGGTGCGCGGTGTGCCGCGTACGCAGGCCGAACAGCAGGCGCGCGTGCTGCTGGAGCGCGTCGGTCTGGCGGACAGGGCCGATGCGTTCCCGCGCCAGCTGTCAGGTGGCCAGCAGCAGCGCATCGCCATCGCCCGTGCACTGGCCCTGCAGCCGAAGGTGCTGCTGTTCGATGAGCCGACGTCGGCGCTGGACCCGGAACTGGTGGCCGAAGTGCTCAGCGTGATCGAAGAGCTCGCCCGTTCCGGCACCACGCTGGTGATCGTCACCCACGAACTCGGCTTCGCCCGCCGCGTTGCCGACCACGTGGTGATGATGGACCAGGGCCGGGTGATCGAGCAGGGCACGCCCGAGGCCGTATTCGAACACCCGCGCCAGCAGCGCACCGCCGATTTTCTCGCCAAGACCCTCTGATCCGGATGTGACCCCCATGAGCCCTGCAACGTCTCGTCGCCCCTCGCGCAGCACCCTGCTGGTCATCGCTGTGCTGGTCATCGGCATTGCCGGCATCGTCTATTCACGGGCACGGCAGGCCCCGGAGGCCGTGCCCGCAGCGACCAGCAGCCTGGCCGGTGCCGGCGCGCCAGCGCTGCGGGGGACCGTGGATCCGAAAGCGCAGGCGCTGGTTCCGGCGGACTTCCGCTTCGTGACGCCGGGCGCGTTGACGGTCGCGACGCATCCCGGTCAGTTGCCGCTGGCCGACTATGGCGCCGACAGCAAGGAAGTGATCGGCATCGAGCCGGATATCGCACGGCTGGTGGCCGATGCGCTGGGCCTGAAGTTGGTGGTGGTGCCGGTCGCCTGGGCCGACTGGCCGCTGGGACTGGAGTCGGGCAAGTACGACGCAGTGCTGTCCAACGTAACCGTGACCGAAGAGCGCAAGAAGAAGTTCGACTTCTCCAGCTACCGTTATGACCTGCTCGGCATCTATACGCGCACCGACGGGCCCATCCAGAAGATCGAGAAGCCGGCCGATGTCGCTGGCCTGAAGGTGGTGGTCGGTGCCAGCACCAACCAGGACCAGATCCTGCGGCAGTGGGATGCACAGAACATCGCGGCCGGGCTGGAGCCGGTGCAATACCAGTACTTCGATGATTCGGTGGTCGGCCGCCTGGCCGTGATCACCGGCCGGGCCGATGTGTCGTTCGAACCCAACGCCACCGGCGCGTACTCCGCGCGCGATGGCAAGGTGCGGCGCGTTGGCCTGTTTCCGGGCGGTTGGCCGAACGCTGCTGCGATCTCGGTCACCACGCGCAAGGGCAGCGGCCTGGCCGATGCGGTGACCCAGGCGCTCAATACCCAGATCGGCAGCGGCACCTACGCACAGGCACTGGCGCGCTGGAACGTGACCGAGGAAGCCGTGCCGCAGTCGCAGACCAACCCGCCGGGCTTGCCGGATCTCTGACGCCGGGCATGCCCCGGCACCAAGGCTGCTTCTGTAGAGCCGAGCCATGCTCGGCTGCTCTACCAACGCGCCTCCAGCGTCCTGAACGGCTTCGCCAACCGCACACCCTCGGCATCGAAGTCGGAAACGCTATGGCCGTCCACGCGCACCTGCTTCGGTGCCGTGCGCGCGGGCCACCAGACCTTGACGGCCGTGGCGCTGCGCAGCCCTTCGCCGAGCGTCACGGTCAGCGTACCGTCGCGTTGCTGTGCCTGCATCCGCAGCGTGCCGTACGCCGTCGGCAGGCGCTCCACCGCAAGGCCATCGCCGGCCAGCCAGGAGGGCGGCGTGCCCGGCAGCAGTGACAGGGCATCGTCGTCCTCGCGCATCAGCATCCCGAACAGGGTGCGGCCGTATTCGGCACCGATCCAGGTATGCGGCATGTCGCCCAGGTAGCGCGGAAAACGCAGCCGTGAGTGCACGACTTCGGCCAGCACCTGCCATTGCAGCGGGCGACGGTCGCGCAGCAGGCCCTGCAGCAGCTCGTCGGCCGCTGCGGGCTGGCCCAGATGCACATAGCTCAGGACGTTGCGGATTTCATAAGGGGTGTACGCATACAGCGCACCGGGCTGGTTGCGCTTGCGGACGTCGTCAAGATAGCGGGCAAAGGTGGTGCGCAGCGCATCAGCCGGCAGCACGCTCTGCGCGCCGGTGGGATCCAGCGCGATGGAGACGCCGGTCGGGTCTCCATCGCCAAGATCGGCGGAGGAGGGAATGAAATCGATGCCCTTCCACGCCATCGTCGCGCGGATCGAAGCGTGCAGTGCGTCATACAGCGCCTTGTACTGCCCGCGTGCCCAGGTGGCGGTGGCGTGGTCGCCGAGTGATTCAGCCAGCCATGCGCCGTCATGCCAGCCCTTCAGGCCCCAGTAGTCGTCCCAGTAGCTGTGGGTGGGAGAGGGATAGCCCTCGTGGCTGATCGACGGTGCCAGGATGCCGGCAAAGCGTTCCGGCGCCGGTTGATCGGCCTTGTAACCGGGTACCAGCGTGCGCTCACGCAGTTCCTGCAGGAAGCGCAGCGCGGCCTTCACTTTCGGCAGGTACGCACGCACGGACTCAGGGCCACCGTCGAGGCGCGCGACATCGGCCACCAACGCGACGTACTGCCCCTGGCTGTCGTACTCGATGTCCGATCCGAAGCCGGTGTTGACGCTGCCATCGTCATTGAGGATCGGCGACACCAGGCCGTTGGCATGTACCCCGTGTTCGCTGTACCACGCAAGGTAGTCGCGCGCGACCTTGGCTTCGCCCATCCGCAGCAGTACCGCCGAGGTGGCCATGCCGTCGCGGATGAAGGAGCGGTTGTAGTTGCGTGGGCCGGGTTGCATGGCCGGGCCGGTCTGGTTGATCAGCATGTACGCGGCCTGGGCACGCAGCATGTCGACCAGCGACGGATCGGGCAGGCGCAGGCCGACCTGGCCCAATCGTGCCTGCCAGTCCGCAGAGGCTTCGGCGGCCAGCGTCTCGAAGCCGGCATCGGCATCGCCTGGCAGGCGCGCGAGGTCCAGTGCCGGTGGCTCCGGAAGTACACCCTTGGCGTCGGCCGCCGCCGTACCCAGCGGGAAGGCGACGACCACGGATTGGCTGGCGCCGGGCGCCAGTGTGATCCGGTAGGCCAGCGCCGCCGCCGCCAGCCCACGCGCATCGGTGGCCTGGCGTGCGCCGGGCAACCGGCCCGAAGCGATGGCGGAGGTGATCTCGGTTTCGCCGTTCGGGCCGAACGGTGCCGCGCCGGAGGCGCTGACCGCCGACAGCGAGTACAGCAGGGTACGACCATTGACGCGCACGCTCTGGCCGTCGATGGCCACGTCGCGGATCGGCGACAGGCCACCGTTCTGCCACGGCGGGTTCATCTGCATCGGCCGCACCACCAGGCTCAGCGTGCCCTCGACCGGCGTGGTACCGGTATTGCGCAGTCGATGCCGGAGGAAGGTGACGGGCTGGCCGTCGCGCTCGATCGCGAACGCTTCGCTGCGCAGTTCCAGACCGGGTTGCGGCGACCAGGCGGCCGAGGGCATCGGCTTCCAGCCGTCGCGCAGGGCATGCTGCACGGCCTGTTCCGCGGCACCGGCGGCACGCCCATCGGCATTGCGCCAGATCGGCTGCACCAGCGGTGCGCCCTTGAATGCCTCGATGTTGCCGTATTCGTCGAAGATCGACTTCTGCCGTCCGGCATGCACGCCCACGGCCGTCCAGTACGTCTGCTGCATCTGCAACGACGCCGGGAACAAGCCACGCTGCGCGCCGCTGGCGGCGATCTGGTACTGCTTCATCGGCGTCATCACGGCCTTCGGGCCGAGCAGGCGCAGGCGCGTGACCTGTGGCGAGGGCCCGTCGACGATGAGCCGCAGGGCACGCACATCGTGCACCGTATCGCTGGCCAACCAACTCTGGGCATGGCTGGCGGCCTGCGTGTCCTGCGCCAGCGGCTGCCAGCGCCCCTGCGCATCCTGGGCCTGCAGGCGTGCGGCGCCACGCTGGCCCGCCCACTCCACCGCCAGGCCGGTGCCCGGCTGAGCGCGCGGCAGGGTGATTTCAAGCACATGGCTGCCCTTGCCATCGGTAGGGAGGGCGACGCCGCTACCGCCTTGCCACAACGCGGCTGCCTGTGCGCTGTCGAGTCCGTGCACGCGTGCACTGAGCGTGGCGTCCAAGGGTTCCATCTCGAAGATGGAGACCCCCCAGTCCGACGTGCGCTGGGGACTGGCCAGCCTCAGATAGCGCGCCTGGCGCGGTTCGAAGTACAGCGTCTCCACATCGCCCAGCGAGTCGGCCATGGTGTATGCGGTCTGCCACTGCCGGCCGTCCATCGAGGTCTGCAGCGTGTAGCCCTCGGGATTGGAGACATCCCAGGTCAGGCGCGCGCCCCCGAGCAGGGCAGGCGCGCCCAGATCGATCTGGAACCAGTGTCCGGGGCTGAAGGCGCCGCCGGTGACCGTCTTCGGGTCGTTGTCGATCAGATGGCCGATGGCCATCGCCGGGACCTGCTGTGATGAGCTGCTGGCCTGCCACTGGCTGCGCGGTGGCAGTGTCTGCGCTTGAGCGGCGGAGGCCATCACGGCCAGCGGCAGCAGAGCGCGCGCGACGTAGCGCAGGCAGGCCCAGGAAGGGCGGAAGCGATCAGCACGCAGCGTCATGTCGACAGCCTTGGAGGTTCGGCCAGGATCGGGCAGGCGCTACGCTAGCAGGGGGTGTAATCGTTTACATGACGCGCTGCAATAGGGCAGAGGGCGGACGCGTGGCGCGACGCCCTGCACGGCGTCGCGACAGCCATCGTCCGCAAGGTCACTGCCTGCACGAACCGGCGCCCCGTGACAGCAGCGCCCAGGCAAGCTCAGCGCAGCGCCACCTGTTCCCACCAGCGCGTGCCTGCCTGCGGCGCCTGCATGTCCAGCGCCTCGCCCATCATCGGCGTGGCGATCGGCACATCGTGCGCGGCTGCCAGCGCGGTGATGCGCTCGAAGGGCTGTTGCCAGTCATGCAGGGCCAGGTCAAAGGTGCCGTTGTGGATCGGCAGCAGCCACTTGCCGCGCAGGTCCAGGTGGGCCTGCAGCGTCTGCTCCGGCTGCATGTGCACGAATGCCCAGCGCGGATCGTATGCGCCGGTTTCGATCATGGTCAGATCGAACGGGCCGTACTTCTCGCCGATGGCCTTGAAGCCATCGAAGTAGCCGGTGTCACCACTGAAGAAGATGCGGAAGTCGCCGTCCTGGATGACCCACGAGGCCCACAGGCTGCGGTCGCTGTCGCCCAGGCCGCGGCCGGAGAAGTGCTGGCCGGGTGTGGCGGTCAGGCGCAGGCCATCGGCTTCGGTCGATTGCCACCAGTCCAGCTGTTCGACCTTGTCCGCGTCCACGCCCCAGGCGATCAACTGATCACCCACACCCAGCGGCGCGATGAAGCGCGTGGTCTTGCCCGCCAGCTGCATCACCGCAGCGTGATCCAGATGGTCGTAATGGTTGTGCGAGAGGATCACGCCGGCGATCGGCGGCAGCTGTTCGATGCTGATCGGCGGGGCGTGGAAGCGCGCAGGGCCCATCCACTGCACCGGTGACGCCCGTTCGGAGAAGACCGGGTCGGTCAGCCAATACTGGCCGCGCAGCTTCAGCAGGATCGTCGAATGCCCCAGCCGGAACAGGCTGCGATCCGGCGCGGCTTCCAGCGCGGCACGATCCAGCGCCTGCACCGGTATGGCGCCCGCGGGTACGGTCCCCTTCGGCTTGTTGAACAGGAAGGTCCACCAGATCTCCAGCCCGTTGCGCAGGCCCATCGCCGGCCGCGGCAGTACGTTGTGGAACTTGCCCTCGCGGTATTGCGGGGAGTCGGGGAAGTCGGGGAGGGACCAGGACTTGCAGAAGGTGTAGGCGGTCACGGCGAGGATTCCAAGCAGGAGGACAAGGAGCAGGCGCTTCATGGGTGACGTCCGCAGGGTACACTGCACAGTGTAGTTTCCTGCTGCGGAAAAGTACACTGATCGGTGTAAAATGGGGGTATCCGTTCAGCTATCTGGTGTCGCCATGTCCCGTCCGCCGCAGCGCCTGACCGACCGCAAACGCGAGGCCATCGTGCGCGCGGCGGTGGAGGAATTCCGCACGGCCGGCTATGAGGCCACCAGCATGGACCGGATCGCGGCAGCGGCCGGTGTATCCAAACGCACGGTCTACAACCACTTCCCCAGCAAGGAAGAACTGTTCTCGCTGATTCTGGAGGAACTCTGGGAACGCAGCATGGCCGGCGTCGAGCTGCCCTACCGTGCGGAGCAGCCGCTGGAGCCGCAACTGCTCGCGTTGCTGGAGCAGAAGCTGGAACTGCTGGGTGATGCCAATTTCATCGACCTGGCCCGCGTTGCCATGGCGGAGATCATCCATTCACCCGAACGTGCGCAGGCAATCGTCTGCCGCATGGGCGAGAAGGAGAGCGGGGAAAGCGCCTGGATCCGTGCGGCGATCGCCGATGGCCGGCTGCGTGCGGTCGATCCCGAATTCGCCGCCCATCAGCTGCATGGACTGGTGAAGAGTTTCGCCTTCTGGCCGCAGGTAACGATGGGGCAGGCGCCGCTGGGGGCCGACGAGCGCGCGCGGGTGGCGGCATCGGCGGTCGCCATGTTCCTGGGCCACTACGCGCGCTGATGCCGTGGCAACCGCGTCGGCATGGCTCGCCCGGCCCGCAAGCACAGTGCTGTGACGGACATGTCTGTGCCGTCGATGCGCCATCTGCGATAGTGACGTCGGGTATCAATGCACGATTGCTTCCATGTCATCCGCTTCGGCGCGCCATATCGGCGAAGTCCTGCAACAGTCCTATGGCATCACCACCGCCGCCGTGGTGCCTCGCCCGGTTGGCGCAGACGCCAATGCCAGCGTTTACCGCATCGACGCGCGACGCGGTCAGTGGTGGTTGAAATGCCGCACCTACCAGGTGCAACCGGCGGTCTGGGACACGCTGCATTGGCTGCGGGGCACCCTGGGCATCGAGGAGATCGTGGCGCCCTGGCCGGCATTGACCGGCGGCGCGTCGGTCCAGCGCTGGGGCCTGCAGTTCACGCTGTTTCCCTACATCGAGGGCCAGTCCGGTTTCGAGGCGCCGCTCAGCCATGCGCAGTGGCTGCGCCTGGGCAACGTGCTGCGCCGGCTGCATGACGCTGAGGTGCCCGAATCGCTGCAACGCGCGCTGCCGACCCTGCGCCTTGAAGCGGATGCGTTGACCACCGTTGGGCGCTGGCTGCAGCCGGGCGATGCCTTGCCGGTCGCGCAGGATCGGTTGGGCAGCGCGTTCCTGGCCGTCTGGGAGCTGCGCCGCGAACGCATTGCCGAGGTCCACCGCCGCGCGTCGGAACTGCACGATGAACTGCGCGACGAACGGCCGCCGCTGCGGTTGTGCCATACCGACCTGCATGCGGGAAACCTGCTGATGGGTAACGAGGGCAACCTGCACCTGATTGATTGGGATGGCCTGTCCCTGGCGCCGCGCGAGCGGGATCTGATGTTCCCCGGCGCGGCGGTGGGTGGACGCTGGGGGCGCGAACGTCCGCTCGGTTTCGTGGAAGGGTATGGCCCGGACCTGGGGGACCCACGCTGGATCGCCTGGTACCGGCACTGGCGGATCCTGCAGGACCTGATCGAGTTCGAACAGGTGCTGCTGGGGGGCGACGCGCTGGAGCGCTCGCCGCAGCTGCGCCGTCAGTCGCTGCACTACCTGGGCGAACAGTTCGCGCCGGGCAATGTGTTCGACGCAGCCGAACGCGCGTATCGCGCGCTGGATGCGTCGCCGCTGCAGCGTTGACGGTGGATCATTCGGCGGGCTTGGCCGCCGCTGACGCCGCCGCCGTCGCCGCCCGCCGCGACAGCACGGCCTCGCGGTGGGCGATGTAAGCGTTGGCGGCCAGAATGATGCCCGCACCGATGATGGTCCAGCGGTCCACGGTCTCGTTGAACAGCAGCCACCCGCACAGGGTCACCAGCGGCAGCTGCAGGAAGCTGATCGGCGTCAGCGCCGACACTTCTCCCAGGCGCAGCGCACGCGTCCACAGCAGCTGGCCGACCGTGCCCATCACGCCGGTGAGCAGCAGCCACAGCCAGGCCACGCCACTGGGCCAGACCCAGACAAACACTGCCGGAACCAGCGAAAGCGGCACCCAGAAGACGTAGGTATAGAGCACCACGGTATCGGCGCTGTCCACGCGGGTGAGCTGCTTGATCTGGATGGCCACCAGTGAACTCAGCACCGCAGCGGCGACGGCGACCAGGCTGCCAGCGGTGAAGCCGGTGGTGCCCGGCCGCACGATCACCAGCACACCGATGAAACCGACCACCACTGCGGCCCAGCGGCGCACACGCACGGTTTCGCCCAACCACAGCACGGCGGCGATGGTGACGAACAATGGTGTGGAGTACGAGAGCGATACCGCCTGCGCCAGTGGCAGATGGCCCAACGCCCAGAACGCGCACAGCATCGAACCCAGGCCGATCGCACTACGCACGAAGTAGCGTGGCAGCTGCTGGGTCTTCAGCGGCGCATGGCCCGGCCGCAGCAGCATCGGCAGCAGTGCCAGCAGGCCGAACGCGTTGCGGAAGAAGGCGACCTCCTGGGTCGGTACGTAACGGGTGGCGTAACGGATCGCCACCGCCATCATGCCGAACGCCAGGGTGCTGCCGAGCATCAGCAGCGCCGCCCGCAGCGGGGTGGCGCCGGTGGAAAGGGCGGGGGTGTTCACCACTGTGCGCCGAGCAGGCGCGGCTCCGGTTCGATCGGTACGCCGAATTTCTCCAGCACTGACGCGGAAATGCGCCGCGCCAGCGCAAGCAGCTCGGCCCCGGTGGCGTTGCCATGGTTGACCAGGACCAGCGCATGGCTGGCAGCAACGCCTGCATCGCCCTCACGGAAGCCCTTCCAGCCGCAGGCCTCGATCATCCACGCTGCGGAGACCTTGCGCCGGTCCTCACGATCGGCCGGGAACACCGGCAGGTCCGGGAAATGCTGCAGCAGCACGTCGACCTGCTCCAGGGGCAGGACCGGGTTCTTGAAGAAGCTGCCGGCATTGCCCAGCACCTCCGGATCGGGCAGCTTGCGGCGGCGGATCGCGATGACTGCGTTGGCCACGTCTACGGCACTGGGCAGCTCCACGCCCTGCGCCTGGAGTTCTTCGCGGATGCCGGCATAGTCCATGCGCAGGTCGTGCAGCAAGGGCAGCTTCAGCTCGATGGCGGTGATCAGGTAGCGGTCTGCCTGCTGCTTGAACACGCTGTCGCGGTAGGCGAAGCCACACTGTTCATTGTCCAGCCGCACCCAGGCCTGCTCGTGGCAGTCCCAGGCTTCCACTGCCTGGATGAACTCGCCGACCTGTGCGCCATAGGCGCCGATGTTCTGGATCGGCGCTGCACCGGCCGTGCCTGGAATCAGGGCCAGGTTCTCCAACCCGGACAGGCCTTCCTGCAGCGACCACATCACCAGGCCGTGCCAGGGCACGCCGGCACCGGCGCGGATCACCGCATGATCGGCGCGATGCTCCAGGAAACTGATGTCGCGGTTGCCGAACACCAGCACGGTGCCAGGCAGATCGTCGGCGATCAGCACATTGCTGCCGCTGCCCAGTACCAGCAGCGGTCCGGCGGAAACCTCCGGTAGCGCCAGCACTTCCGGCAGCAGCGATGCGTCATGCAGCTCCAGCAGCTGCGCGGCATTGGCACGCACGTGGAAGGTGTTCAGCGCCTGCAGCGGCGCGTTCCGGGTCAATGTCCAGCGCAGCGGCGCGGCGGTGTCGAGTCCATCCATGGGGGCGCTCACAGCGGCGCCACCGCGCCACGGCTTGGCGCTTCGCGGCGGCGGCGGATCGCCTCCACGCATTCCGATACCAGCGCCGGCCCGCGGAAGATCAGGCCGCTGTAGCACTGCACCAGCGAGGCGCCCGCCGCCATCTTGGCCACTGCGTCGGCGCCGGACAGGATGCCGCCGACACCGACCAGCGGCACCGACTCGGGCAGGCGCGAGCGCAGCCGCCGCAGGACCAGGGTGGACTGTTCCAGGACCGGGGCACCGGACAGACCGCCGGCTTCGTTCGCCAGCGGATCGCCGGCCACCTTGCTGTGGTCGATCGTGGTGTTGGTCGCGATCACGCCGTCCACCTGCAGCTCGCCGAGCACGCGCGCAGCAGCGTCGATGTCGCGCTCGCTGAGGTCAGGCGCCACCTTCACCAGCATCGGTACGCGCCGGCCGTGCCGCGCGGCCAGGTCTTCCTGGCGGTCACGCAGCTGGCTGACCAGCTGGCGCAGTGCGGTTTCCTCCTGCAGCTCGCGCAGGCCGGCGGTGTTGGGCGAGGAGATGTTGACGGTGATGTAGTCAGCCAGCGGGTACACCTTGTCGAGGCAGGCCACATAGTCGTCGACGGCCTGCTCGTTGGGGGTGTCCTTGTTCTTGCCGATGTTGATGCCGAGCAGGCCGCGACGGTTGCGCGCGCGCTCGACATTGCGCACCAGTGCATCCACGCCGGAGTTGTTGAAGCCCATGCGATTGATGATGGCGTTGTGCGCCGGCAGCCGGAACAGCCGCGGCGTCGGGTTGCCCGCCTGTGGCCGCGGCGTGATCGTGCCGATCTCGACGAAGCCGAAACCCAGCGCGAACAGCGCATCGATGTGCTCGCCATTCTTGTCCAGGCCGGCCGCCAGGCCGACCGGATTGGGGAATGTCAGCCCGAACACGGTGCTCGGCAGCGGCGCGATGCGTGCGGCCAGCAGCGGCGTGGTGCCGGTGCGGTAGGCCACGTCCAATGCGGACAGGCCGAGGCCGTGGGCGCGCTCGGCGTCGAGCGAGAACAGGAAGGGGCGGGCAAGCGAATACATGCGTCGGTTCAGTCCAGCGTGCCGAGGAAGGCTCGGGTTCGATATTCAAAGGCGACCTGGCCGTTGACCGCGTGGGCCGCGAACAGATCCTGCAGTGCCGCCAGCATCGGCGCATGGCGCGGATGCCCGGGCTGTGGCGCATAGGAGGACGACAGCAGGCGGCCGCGCAGGGCGTCCAGATCCAGATGCTGCACGTTCGGCAGTTCCACCTGGCCGCGCAACCCGGCACCAAACCATGCCTGCATCGTGGCGTCATCCTGGTAGCGTTCGGCCACGGCGGAATAGTCCGTGCCGTAATCGAGCAGCAGCTGCTCATAGCCGACCAGGAACGGGCTGGCATCGAGCAGGCGTGAGTTCCAGTAGATCAGCGCCAGTCCGCCGGGGCGCAGGATGCGCTGCCATTCAACACGGACGGCGTCGGTGTCGAACCAGTGGAAGGCCTGCGCGGCACTGACCAGATCGACGCTGTGCTCTGACAGGCCGGTGGCCTCGGCACGCCCATCGACGGCCTGGAACAACGGATATGCAGCCAGCCAGCCTTCGGCGGCGGCGCGCATGGCGGCGTTGGGTTCGACCGCGACCACAGGATGGCCGGTGTCGAGGAACAGACGGCTGGAAATGCCGGTACCGGCGCCGATGTCGGCCACCCGTGCATCGTGGTCGACGCCCATCGGTCCATGCAGCCATTCCATCAACGCCGGCGGGTAGTCAGGCCGATAACGGACATAATCGGCGACGCGGCTGCTGAAGCGTTCGGTGCTGTCGGAGGAGGTCATGGCGGTCAGTTCGACAGTGCGGCGAGCCAAGCCAGGCCACCGAAGAAGAGGATGAAGGCCAGGACTGCCGCCAGGGCGGCTGCCACCATCACCCAGCCCAGCACCAGCCCGGTGACGGCCAGGCCATCGCCCTCAAGTTCATGCGGGCGGCGGCGGATCTCGGCGCGGGCCATGTGGCCGGTGACGATGGCGACGATGCTGGCCACGAAGGGCAGGACAGTCCAGGCGGCAATGCCCATGACCAGGCTGACCACGGCCAGGGCGCTTGTCTGTCGGGGTGCCACGCTCATCGGGTCCTCCTTGCAGTACGCACATGATAGTGCCTCCGTCCGGGCAATCCCATGGGCAGTGCCCGGCCCGAGCGGTTCAGCCCATCAGTACCTGGCCACCATCGACGTTCAGCACGTGACCGGTGATCCAGCGCGCCAGCGGCGAGCACAGGAACAGCGCGGCATCGGCAATCTCGCGTGGCTGGCCGAAGCGGCCGAACGGAATTCTTGCCAGGGTGCCGTGATACAGCGCCGGGTCGCTGGTTTTGCGCCGGTCCCACAGACCGTCGGCAAACTCGATGGAGCCCGGGGCGATGGCGTTGACCCGGATCCGGTCCGGCGCCAGTGCCAGCGCCTGCGACGTGGTGTAGTGCGAAAGAGCGGCCTTGGCAGCCGCATAGGGAGCGCCCCCCGGCCGGGGTTGCTGCGCGGCGATCGAGGAGAGATTGAGGATGCAGGCGTCGCTCGATTCGCGCAGCCAGGGCAGGGCGAGCCGCGAGGCCCGCACCGCGGCCATCAGGTCGACCTGCAGGCTGGCGGCCCAGCCGTCTTCATCGTCGGCCATGCCGTATCCCGTGGCATTGTTGACCAGCACGTCGATGCCGCCCAGGGACGCTGCGGCCGCATGCAGCCAGGCGTCGATCTGGCCGGGGTCGGCCAGGTCGGCGGCAAAGGCGTGCAGTGATGCCCCCTGGGCCGCTGCGTCGGCCAGCAGGGCGTCGAGCCCCGCCTGTCCTCGTGCGCAGACCGAGACATGGGCGCCGGCCGCAGCGAAGGCCAGGGCCATCTCACGGCCGATGCCCTTGCTGCCACCGGCAACCAGCACCCGGCGGCCGCTGAAGTCGAGGATTGGAGCCCCCGCGGGGGCCCCACCCTCGGCGCCGTCCGTGCCGGGATGCATCACAGGTCGAACTTGATGCCCTGGGCCAGCGGCAGCGAATCGGAGTAGTTGATGGTGTTGGTCTGCCGGCGCATGTAGACCTTCCATGCGTCCGAGCCCGACTCGCGGCCACCACCGGTGTCCTTCTCGCCACCGAACGCGCCACCGATCTCCGCACCGGAGGTGCCGATGTTGATGTTGGCGATGCCGCAATCCGAGCCCGCAGCCGACAGGAAGCGTTCGGCGGTCTTCAGATTCTGGGTGAAGATCGACGAGGACAGGCCCTGCGGTACCCCGTTCTGCATGTCGATGGCTTCGTCGATGCTGTCGTAGGGCATCACGTACAGGATCGGCGCGAAGGTCTCGTGCTGGACCACGGCATCGCTGTTCTTCAGGCCGCTGACAATGGCCGGCAGCACGAAGTTGCCGGCGCGGTCGATGCGGGTGCCACCGGTCTCGATGGTGCCGCCGGCGGCCTTGGCCTGGGCAATTGCATCGAGGAACTGCTGCACGGCACCCTCGCTGTTCAGCGGACCCATCAGGTTGGCGGCATCGGTCGGATCGCCGATCTTGCCTTCCACCTGCTTGTACGCCTTGACCAGCGTGGCCAGCACGTCGGCGTAGATCGAGCGGTGCACGATCAGGCGGCGGGTGGTGGTGCAGCGCTGGCCGGCCGTACCGACGGCGCCGAACACGATCCCCGGCACAGCCAGCTTCAGGTCGGCGGTCTCGTCGAGGATGATGGCATTGTTGCCACCCAGTTCCAGCAGGCAGCGGCCCAGGCGGCGCGCCACCTTTTCATTGACGGTGCGGCCGACCTGGGTGGAGCCGGTGAAGCTGATCAGCGGCACGCGACGATCATCAACCAGCTTTTCCGACAGTGCGGTGCCGGCATCGTTGACCAGGTAGAAGATGTCCGGGAAGCCGGCTTCGCGCAGCGCGTCGTTGCAGATCTTCATCGAGGCGATGGCGGTCAGCGGCGTCTTGTTGGACGGCTTCCAGATGCACACGTCGCCGCAGATCGCCGCCAGGAATGCATTCCAGCTCCACACCGCGACCGGGAAGTTGAAGGCCGAAATGATGCCGACCAGGCCCAGCGGGTGGTACTGCTCGTACATGCGGTGGCCGGGGCGCTCCGAGTGCATCGTGTAGCCATACAGCATGCGGCTCTGGCCGACGGCGAAGTCGGCGATGTCGATCATCTCCTGCACCTCGCCATCGCCTTCCGGCTTGCTCTTGCCCATCTCCAGGGCAACCAGCGAGCCCAGCGCGTCCTTGTGCCTGCGCAGCGCCTCGCCGCACAGGCGCACGGCTTCGCCACGGCGCGGGGCAGGGGTGGTGCGCCACTGCTTGAACGCTTCCTGGGCGCGGGTGATCACCGTTTCGTATTCAGTCTCGGTGGTCGCACGCACCTGTGCGATCGGCTCGCCCGTGGTCGGGTTGACCGGGGTGATCAGCTCACCGCTGGCAGCGCTCGACCACTCCCCGTTGCCCAGGTACGTGCCAGCGTTGATCGCGTCCAGGCCAAGGGACTTGAGCAGCTCGGAAGACATGCAGACTCCTGTGTTTCGTTACGTTGTTTGGCGTCATCGCGGGCGGGTGGGGGGCGATGAACAGAACCGCCGATGGTAGCAGAGGGCGATGAGCGGCCTTGGTGCAGTGCAGGGTGCCAGGCCTGGCGGACGTGCTGGGACGGGACGTCCCGGCGGCGCCAATCGGGTTGATCCTTCGGAGCGTGATGGGATGATTCCGTGCAACAAACGTCAATTTCTGGACGCTACTGGACGTAGTACGAATCATTTTGACGCATTTTGAAATATTAAAAAATAGGAATAGTTCTAATGACTTAGGGTGGGTCGGGCGGGTGAATGGGCGCCCGACGGGCTGCCGCTTCCTACCAATTGCCTTTCACATCATTCACAATCACGTTCGACTTATTGACGCAATTCCGTCTGTTCGCACCGGCTTGGGGAGGCCTGGTATGCGACAGCCATCACATTGTAGTGCTGGATCGGAACACAGCTTGGAGAAGTGCAGTGCTACATGGATCGGTAGATGACCTCCCCGCAGAGCGTGCCGATGCCGGCCGCCGCCGGGTCGAAGCCCGGGCGGCCCTGGAACTGGGGCTTCGCCTCGGAGACCTGTTGCTCCTGCCCGGCATGGCTGCCTTGGCCCACGTCGTGTGCTACGGGACGGCGGCGCCCAACCAGTCCCAGCGCATCGTCTTCGGTGCGGTGATTCTCAGCGCCATCGTCTGCTTCTCCATCGCACCGGTCTACCGCAACTGGCGCCTGCGTGGCCTGCTGGCCGACCTCTGGCTGCTGCTGTTGGCCTGGTCCGGAAGCTTCGCCCTGTTCTCCCTGTATGCCGTGCTGGTGGGGCTGGCCGATGCCGTTCCGTCGCGCTGGCTGGTGGGCTGGTACATCGGCGGTCTGGCCTCGATGGTCGGCCTGCGCGTACTGCTGCGTGTCCAGCTGCATCGGTTGCGTTCGCGTGGACTGGATCACGAGCGGATCCTGCTGGTCGGCCTCCGGGCGCCGGCGCTCAGGCTGCATCGCCTGCTGCGCGGCAAGCCGGAGATGGGCAAGGAAGTGATCGGCTACTTCACCAGCAAGGGCGACATTGCCACCCGGCGTGGCGGCGATGCCCCGCAGCGCCTGGGCGCACTGGATGATGTGCCGCGCTACCTGGATGCGCACCGGGGGGAGTTCGACCAGGTCTGGGTGTCCCTGCCGCTGGGAGATACCGCACCCATCCGTGACATGCTCAAGCAGATCGAGCGGTTCCCGGTGCCGATCCGCCTGATTCCCGATACCACGGGCCTGGGAGCACTGAACCCGGGCGTGCACCAGGTGGGCGATGTGCCGATGATCGGCGTGCGCCAGGGCCTGGTGGACCACAATTTCCGCCTGTTCAAGCGCATCGAGGACATCCTCGTGGCCGGCGTGGCGGTCATCCTGCTGGCGCCGCTGTTCGTGGTGCTGGCGATCGGCGTGAAGCTCAGTTCACCTGGCCCGATCCTGTTCCGCCAGCGCCGCCACGGCCTGGGCGGGAAGGAGTTCTGGATGCTGAAGTTCCGCTCCATGCGCGTGCATGAGGAAGGGACGGGGCAGATCACGCAGGCGACCCGGGGCGACCCGCGGGTGACCCGGTTCGGTGCCTTTCTGCGGCGCAGCAGCCTGGATGAGCTGCCCCAGTTCTTCAACGTGCTGGGCGGCAGCATGTCGGTGGTGGGCCCCCGTCCGCATGCGATCCAGCACAACAATCACTATGAACGGGTGATCGAACGCTACATGCACCGCCATTACGTCAAGCCGGGCATCACCGGCTGGGCGCAGGTGCACGGGCTGCGGGGCGAGACGCCGGAACTGCGGTCGATGAAGAAGCGCGTGCAGTACGACATCGACTACATCCGTCGCTGGAGCCCGACCCTGGATGTTCGGATCATTGCCTTGACGGCGCTG
Organism: Stenotrophomonas sp. RS-48; assembly: GCF_030053245.1. Lineage (NCBI taxonomy): Bacteria > Pseudomonadati > Pseudomonadota > Gammaproteobacteria > Lysobacterales > Lysobacteraceae > Stenotrophomonas > Stenotrophomonas sp. RS-48. Next base: position 8,743 of record NZ_JASGBV010000075.1, on the reverse strand, counting down.
AAGGTTCTCGGGCAGAAGTCGGCTTATTGACGCCTTCTGCTGTAGACATCTGCCGTAATGTGATGAATTTCCTGACGTTTTCATCCCTCGTCATCGCCGTGTAAGGTATCCTGTAAGGCTGTCACCACCCTTGATGGGCTGGTGCCGCACGGAATGCCACAGGATTCGAGTCAGTGTTCAAGAACGTTCTTTTTGTTTGCGTTGGCAACATCTGCCGCAGTCCGTCCGCCGAAGTCATGCTTCGTCAGGCGCTGCAGGGCAAAGATATCCAGGTGTCCTCCGCCGGCCTGGGGGCACTTGTAGGCCATGGCATCGATGCCACGGCGCAGGAACTGTTGATCGAACATGGCCTCACCGGCGACTCGCATCGCGCCCGTCAGATTGACGACGCCATTCTGGCGACGGCTGATCTCGTGCTCACGATGGAGCGCAAGCATGTGCGCCGGATCGCCGAGATCGCGCCGCAGGCCTCCGGAAAAACCTTCCTGCTGGGCAAGTGGCAACAGGACCGGGAAATCCCTGACCCGTACCGCCAGCAACGACCGGCATTCGAGCATGTCTATACATTGATGGCCGAGGGTGTCGAGAGCTGGGCGCGGCACATGTAGTGCCCGCCGCATCCACCCTCCGACATCCCGCATACCTGATTTGAAGAGCTCTCACAGATGACAACCAATACCCGTAATCCGGCGCAGGACGAAAATGATGAAATCGATCTGCGTCAGCTGCTTGGCACGCTGATTGACCACAAATGGTGGATTGCGGGAATCACCGGAGCCTTCTTCATCGCATCAGTGGCATACGCTCTGTTGGCGACGCCGATCTATCGCGCCGATGCGATCGTACAGGTCGAATCGAAGGTGCCCAGCCTGCCGGGCCTGGCTGACATCAGTCAGTCGCTGGGAATGAGCGCGGGGTCCCCCGAGGCGACGACCGAGATCGCGTTGATCACCTCTCGCGCAGTCGTGGGTAGTGCGGTCAACGCGCTGAAGCTTGACATCGATGTCGAGCCGAATCGCTTTCCGGTGCTGGGTGGGTACTTTGCGCGCCGTGCCGAGCGGAGCGCGCCGGATACCTTGGCGGATGTTCGTTTCGGCCTGGCCCGTTTCGGCTGGGGCGGCGAAAGGCTGGACATCTTCCAGCTTGACGTGCCGCGCCACCTGCTGGCGCGCCCGTTGACGCTGGTCGTTGGTGAGAACAGCAGCTACGAGCTGTTCGATGAAGATGACGACCTGCTGGTAAAGGGGAGTGTCGGCAAGGTTGCGGCCGGGAATGGCGTCACCCTGCAGGTCGCCGAAATGCGCGCGCACCCGGGGATGCGTTTCGAAGTGACCCGCCAGCGTCACCTGACGGTCGTCAACGAGCTCCAGAAGGAGGTGTCCGTCAGCGAGTCGGGCAAGGATTCCGGCATCCTGACGCTGGCCTACCAGAGCGCAGATCCCGATCTGGCGCAGAACTTCCTGCAGCAGGTCGCGCAGGCGTACGTGAGGCAGAACGTTGAGCGCAACTCGGCCGAGGCCTCGGCGCAGCTGACGTTCGTCAAGGAACAGCTGCCGAACGTGCGCAACCAGGTTGACGCAGCACAGAAGTCTCTGAGCGCCTACCAGATGCGTGCCAATTCGGTCGACCTGACGCTCCAGACCAAGGGCCTGCTGGATCAGGAGGTCGCTGTCGAGACCAGCATCCAGCAGCTGCGCCTGCAGCAGGCTGAGATGGACCGCAAGTTCACCCGCGATCACCCGGCCTACCAGGCGTTGATGCGTCAGATCGGGGACCTGGAGTCCCGCAAGAGTGGGTTCCAGGGGCAGGTGAAGCAGCTTCCGGAAGCCCAGCAGGAACTGCTGCGTTTGACCCGTGATCTGCAGGTCAGCAACGAGATGTACACCGCGATGCTGAACCAGGCTCAGCAGTTGGACGTGGCGCGTGCCGGCACGGTCGGCAACGTGCGCATCGTCGATGCTGCCGAAGTCGACGCTACCGAGCCGGTCAAGCCGCGCAAGGGACTGGTCGTACTGGTGGGCACCCTGCTGGGTGCGTTCCTTTCCATCGGTCTGGTACTGCTGAGGCAGCTGCTCAACCGTGGTGTTGAAGACCCCTCCCAGATCGAGGAGATCGGCCTGCCGGTCTACGCGTCGATTCCGGTCAGTCCTGGCCAGCAGTCCGACTCGGTGCGTGGCAAGTTCCGCGCCGACGGCAAGCTGCACCTGCTGGCGGTAAAGGATCCGGCCGACCTCGCGGTGGAGGCGGTGCGCAGCCTGCGTACCAGCCTGCACTTCGCGCGGCTGGAGGCAAAGAACAATATCGTCCTGATCTCGGGTTCGAGCCCGAATGCAGGCAAGACGTTCGTTTCCTCCAACCTGGCTGCGGTGATTGCCCAAGCCGGCCAGCGCGTGCTGATCATCGACGCTGACATGCGTAAGGGCACGCTGCACAAGGCATTGGGTGCCTCCCAGACGCCGGGCCTGTCGGACGTACTCGTCGGCAAAGCACCGCTGGATACCGCCATCCGTACGGTCCAGGGCCTGGACAACCTGAGCTTCATTTCCCGCGGCGACGTACCGCCGAATCCGTCGGAACTGCTGATGCACCGCAACTTCACGGAGTTGCTCGAGCAGGTCGAAAAGCGTTTTGATCTGGTGATCATCGATACGCCGCCGATCCTGGCGGTCACTGATGCGGCGATCATCGCTCATCACGCCGGCACCTGCCTGCTGGTCGCGCGTTTCGGCCTGAACCAGCCCAAGGAGTTGGCACTTGCCCGCAAGCGCTTCGAGCAGAACAACGTTCAGCTGAAGGGCGCCATCTTCAACGCGGTCGAGCGCCGTGCAACCGGCTACTACAGCTACGGCTACTACGAATACAAGTCGACCCGATAAACGGGAGGCGGGCAGGGTGCGACCACGCATCCTCGCCGACAGGGAAGTCACGGCAACTGCGACCTGCAGGCCCGCGACGCAATCGAGATACAGCGGAGATAGGCATGAAAGTACTGATCACGGGTGGCGCAGGATTCATCGGCAGTGCATTGGCGCGCGCGCTGGTTGCGCGGGGAGACCAGGTCACGGTCCTGGACAATCTTTCGCCACAGATCCACGGCGAGAATCCGCAGGACTCTGCACTGCTGGCCTCTCTGCCTGCCGAAGTCACGGTGGTCAGGGGAGATGTGCGCAGGCGCGAGGACTGGCTGCAGGTCCTGCCGGGCCAGGACGTAGTGGTTCATCTGGCCGCCGAAACGGGTACCGGGCAGTCCATGTACGAGATCGACCGCTATGTCGACGTCAACGTTCGTGGTACCTCGCTGTTCCTCGATCTGATCGGCAACAAGGTGCAGGGCTGCGAGTCGGTCAAGCGCGTGGTGGTGGCATCCTCCCGCTCGATCTACGGCGAAGGCCGCTACCAGGGAGCCAACGGCCCGGTCTTCCCCGGGGCACGTGTCGATGCCGATCTGCGTGATGGCGTGTTCGAATGCCGTGATCCACAGACGGGTGATCTGGTGGCGCCGCTGCCCACGGACGAGGACTCGCGCATCCACCCCAGCTCGATCTATGGCATCACCAAGCAGGTTCAGGAACAGCTGGTCCTGGTTGGCGCGTCCGCCATCGGCATCCAGGGTATCGCCCTGCGTTACCAGAACGTCTATGGGCCAGGCCAGTCCTTGAAGAATCCGTACACGGGCATCCTCTCGATCTTTTCCACTCTGCTGCTGCAGGGCAAGGATGTGAACATCTTCGAAGACGGCAAGGAAACCCGTGATTTCGTTTTCATCGACGATGTGGTCGCGGCCACCGTTGCGGCAATCGATGCGGATGCCAGCGGTCAGGCGTTCAATGTCGGCACCGGCGAGGCAACCGACGTCATCACCGTTGCCAGCGCGTTGAAGAATGCGTACGGCAAGGGCGGAGAGATCAGGATCTCCGGCAACTACCGTATCGGGGATATCCGGCATAACTTCGCCGATCTCAGCCGCGCTGAGGCGGCCTTGGGCTACCGTCCGCGTGTCACTTTCGCAGAGGGCGTGAAGCGCTTTGCCGCATGGGTTCTGACACAACAGATCGAAGACTCCGGTTACCAGCGGTCGGTGGACGAAATGCGCGCGAAGGGACTGCTGAAGTGAATTCCGCAGTACAGCCGGGGCGTGCAGTATGAGCGAGTCACTCGCCGGCAAGCGCGTGCTTTTCATCGCGCCGATGTTCTTCGGCTATGAGAAGTTGATCAAGGGTGAGCTTGAACAGCTGGGAGCGGTCGTCGATTACTTCAGCGACAGGCCGGGAGCGGACTTCCTGACCAAGGCCCTCATCCGGGTGGACCGGCGCTTCCTCGCAAGGAAGATCGAGCGCTACTACGGGGACATCATCGAACAGACCCGCGATCGCGACTACGATCTCGTGCTGATCATCCGTGCCGAGGCTGTGTCCGGCAGCATTCTTGATCGGCTGCGCAGCATGCATTCGCGCGCGAAGTTCGTGCTGTACCTCTGGGATTCGATGCATTACAACCCGAATGCACGCAAGGTGTTGGGCAAGTTCGACGCCGTTCTCTCCTTTGATCGTGCCGATGTTGATGCCAATCCTCAGATGCAGTTCCTGCCATTGTTCTATGGCAGGGAGTTTGAGCGCGCCGCCAACTGGAGAGGAGAGTTCAAGTACGACGCGTGCTTCATCGGAACCATCCATACCGACCGCTACAAGGTTCTCGAACAGATCATCGATCAGCTTGAGAAGGACGGGATGAAGGTGTTCGTCTACTGCTATTACCCATCCCGCATGCTCTTCCGCTTGCGCGCGCTGTTCGATGGCGGCTTCCGTCGCTTCGCCAGGAAGTACATCGATTTCAAGGGAATGCCGCTGTCCGAAGTGGTTGATCGCATCGCGGAGAGTCGCTCCGTGATCGACGTGAACAGGCCTGGTCAGCTGGGTCTGACGATGCGGACGATCGAGGCGATCGGGGCACAGCGGTTGCTGGTGACCACGAACGAAGACATCGTCAACTACGAGGTCTACTCGCAGAAAGGCATGTACCTGATCGACCGACGTGCGCCGAAAGTGACTCGCGAGTTCATTCTGCGTGAGGGCGTCCCCCACGATGAATCAGTTCGTGTTGGACTTTCTGCCAGGAATTGGGTACTGCGCGTTCTTGGAAAATAGCCGGGGCGGCCCAGTGACGCGTCACGCCGCCCCTCCGTTCGAACGCTCCTCCAATACAAGCTACCTAGCATGAAGTACCTCACCGTCGTCTACTACGATACTTTTGCCCGCTTCTTCTCTGCTATCGAAGATGAAGTCCGGCTGCGGGACGGCGAGGCGGAGTTCCTTCACCTTGCGCTGTTTCCAAGCGCCTATCTTTACCTGGCCATTGAGCGGAAGGCAGTTCGACTGCTTCCTTGGGAGGCCACCAAGGCCTCGTCGGAAGTTGAGGCCGTCGAAGAGGCGGAACTGGATCGTATTGGCGCATATCACTCGTACATCCTTTCCGGAGCGGGAGGGCGGCCCGATCTGCGTGTCCGCGAACGAGCGGCGAAGTATGTCAACGCCGTGTCGGAGATCCTGCGCGAGTTCCGTCCGGACCGCGTCATCATGTCGGGCGACACACGGATCGCCTGCGAAGCGTTGTCCTTCTGCCTGGCCCGCGACTGGCCTGATGTGCCGAAGTTCCACTTCGAGCAGGGGCCGGGCGGCACGACGATTCTTGATCGCAAAGGCGTCAATGCGAACTGTTCTTTCCGTCATGACGTAGCGGCGTTGACGGGGGAGGGCTATTCCGCCGAGGCGCCGCAGAAGCGTTCCCGCTTCAAGCGCAATCCGGTGTTTAGAGCCATGGATCACCTGCTGTCCCGTGCGTTGAAGGCGGTAGCGCGTCTGCCGGTAGAGTGGGAAACACTGCCCATGCCCCGATATCCAGAGCGACGCTACGCTGCCTGTTTGCAGCAAGAGGCGATCGCTGGTACCAACAGCGCGCCGCATGTGCTGGTGGCGCTGCAGGTCCCGGATGATGCGAACAATATTCACCATAACCCTCTCGGTCTTGGTGATGCGCAGTTCGTCGAACTGGCGACGCGCGCTGTCCGCCAGTCTGGCGGGCATGTCCTTGTTCGCGAGCACCCGCTGTATCGCCGCAAATACAGTGCAGAAATGTATAGGTTCATCTCGGAGACCCCGGGTGTTGCGCTTTCCAGTGCTGAACTGAAGGACGATCTGTCGGGTGCGTCGCTGGTGATCACGGTCAATTCAATGACCGGTTTCGACGCTTACATGTCCGATGTGCCCTCAATTCTGCTGGGGCGCGCGTTCTACGATCATCTTCCAGGCATCGTGCGAGTGGATCGAGAGGAGGAGCTCATCGGGGCCATAGATTCGGTTAAGGGGAGGTCGGTCCGCGAGCTTGTTAATGGGTGTGATCCCAAGGCGATCTTTGCCGAGGCAAAGATGCGGTATCTGATCGAAGGGCATTGGCTTGACGCTGATCTCGTCGCACCGGCAGTCATCGCAGAGCGGGTTGTTGAGCCCGAAGGATTGCTGTGTGATACGGCGCGGGCTCCTGCTGGCCTGGTGGCAACGGAATGACCGCCAAGGGAATCTACTGGGGGGTGGCATCCAATCTGCTTGGCAACGCACTGATGCTGGGTGCGACGCTATGGTTGACGCGATTGATCAGCCCGGCGGAGTTCGGTGAGTTCCGAGTAGGTGCCAATTTTTCCACACTGATGATCCCCTTCCTGGCTTTGGGGGGCGAACGGCTGATCAGCCGATTGATCCAGAAGGGCGACTCAGCGGGCGTGGCCAGGACGGTGCGGATGGTCATGACGATCTCCTTAGTCGGTGCCGCCATCCTGCTTCTGGCCTACCCACTGCTCGCTCGCTACGCATTCGCAGGCACTGTGGGATTCCCTGTTTTCGCACTAGGGGTACTGCTTGTTCCACTGACCATCTGTTACAACCTCGCCAACACGATCTGGAGGCATGTGGGATCCCCTGCCAGGGCCCAGATCCACCTGAACTTCCATCAACGTCTTCTGCGGGCACCGCTTCTGATTGTGTTCGCTTGGCTGCATCCGACTGCGGTCTCTGCATCTGCCGCGATGTTCGTCGCGCAGGGGACGTCACTGCTGCAGTTGTGGAAGCACGTGCGGCTGGCGCTGAAGGGTGGCTCTGATCCAGCGAAGCCTCGTGCCCGCAGTAGATCCGTGATCGCTGAGATGCTGGTAATCGGATTGCCGGTGGCGCTTCTGGCAGCAGTCGATCGCGTTGACGTCCTGATCATCAACGCCGTAATGGGTGTGGAGACTGCCGGCGAGTACGATCTGGTCTACATGCTGGCCCTTACCGCCATGTTCCCGGCGATGGCGATGTCCAAGACGTCGGAACCATTGCTGCTCTCTCTGACCGCTGACGTGGGCCGTCAGGGCCGCATCAGGTCGCTGCAGAATCGGACACTGTTGTTGTCATGCGCTGCGTTGATCGGGATCGCGGTCATCTCGCCCTTTATTCCGATGGTTCTGGGTGTGGCCGGACCGGATTTTCCGGCTGCGGTGCTGATTCTGTCTGCGGGACTGGCACTTTCCAGTGTATGCGGCCCAGTGCTTGAGTACATGCAGATCAACGGGAGGGCCAGGGTGGCATTAATCCTGGCCATGTCGCTGATGGGTTTGTTCGTCTGGATGAAGTGGCTTGCCGCGACTGCAGACAGTCTTGTGATGTTTGCATTCCTTGGTGGGCTTTTCTACTTCATTCTTCGCCTGTCGCTTGCTGCCTATATTTTCTTCAACGATCGCGTGCTACTCACGAATCCTTACATGCTCGTCATATCTATCGGACTCTACGGAGCAGTCGGAGCTTGGATTATCGGAGGGCAGGGATGAGTGCTCGCAGATTAATCGATCTTGGCTTCGCTCTGTTCTTCATTGTTGGGCTTTTTCTAAGTCAAAGTCCGGTGGTGAGTGTGGTCGTGCCAGCCGGCTTGATTGCCTATCACATATTCAAGTTGCGGGATCTTTCGAGCTCGATCGAACTATCCTTCCTGCTCCTTTTTTCTGTCACATATCCTATATTCTGGCTTTTTTCCGTTCTTCTCGGGGTGGACATTCACTACCTCTACTGGAATGTCAACTCTGGCTACATTGCCCAGGCTTTCTCAGTCCAGGGTCTGTTTCTGGCCTGCCTGTTCTTCGCGCTCGGCAGTTCGCGACCATTCACTGTGGTGGACTACCGTCGAAAGAATAGTGCTGTGGTCTTCTGGTCAGCCATCATTGCAATGTTGATATGCCTGATTATTGCAGCAAGTTCCATTCAAGGAAGTATCTTTGAGCAATCATATGATTATGAATTAAGTGGCTCATCAATTCTGTTTGAGTATGTACTAATTCTTATTCTGGTCGCCTACTGCTACTCCGGGGAGGGGGTGATCAGGCGGCGTGTTCTGATTCTCGCTGCCGCGATGTTTGTCATCACGCCTTTGTACTTTGGTAAGCGTTTGCCCGCTTCAATGGTGGCTTTTGCGATTCTGCTATTGTATCTCCGGCCTAGGAATATCAGACAAGTGGCACTCATTTTTGGGGCCGGGTTCCTGGTTCTTTCGCTATTGGCGCTCTTCCGCGTCGGAGATTCCGGGCAGAGCTTTGCGCAAGTTATTTTCAACATCAGTGATGATGGGTCAATGCGAAACAACCAGGGCGGCGTGGTCTATTCTTCCGCCGTGTACATGAAGCTGGTTCACGACGGAGTATTTGATGCGCAGTTTGCAATGGAGT